>JAWSUP010000113.1:0-11025 GCA_033549405.1 Bacillota bacterium
GTTTCATAAACAGGTGTCTTTTGTCATGCAGGGTATAATGTGTGGGAAGTTAAGGGTAATAATACTTAATAACTCGCTATCTGGCGCCCCATTAGCCGTTAAGTCACTGATTGGTTGATTTAGATGACTGTAACCATCCCATAGTAAACCGCCAATCAACACATGTACCACGTAGGCTAGCACACCGCTTGCCCCCAGAATTGTCAATTTTTTTATCATACATTCATTCCTCACTACCTGACAGGTCCACTTCAATGTTGCAGGCTTTCCCTTTCCAAAGGGTTTCATGTGTTGTAAAACTCGCATGACTATCAATTCCTTTTACCATAGCCTCCATCGGATCCAGACAATATATTTGACATGGACTCTGTGCCCCCATCCTTTTTGCAAGGCTGCACAGCATACAGCCGGTCGCTTCAGCTTTGAATCCAGTATCCATCTCTATGATTTTCCAGTTAGTACAACCAAATATTTCAGACAGTACTTCGAAAACCGCCTGAGGCTTAGTGATGTCCATTTGTGTAACACGCATCTTGCCACTTAGCATTTGTTCCACTTTTTTATCTTCAGTAACTTGTTCCAGAATACCTGCCTGGCCCATACGCAATACAGAATCAGCAAGTACACCAGCATACATCCCTTGCAGAACTTTAATCTTTTTTTCCATTTCCATAGTAATTGGCCTCCTTATTAAGTAGATTGCTTACTGCCCAGGGACTTGAATGTGCCCAAGCCGCTCGAGTTTATATTCATTTGCGGTTCACAAAAGTACGATACACAACCACTGCCGCTGATTAAGATGTCCAGGGTTTCGGTGGTTAACAATGGTATTTCCACATTGCCCTGACCGCTGACCAGTATGCTGTTCAGTTCCTTGAGCTGAATGTCAAATGTCAGATCTTGATTCCCAGCCAGATTGAGTAAATTGATACCTCTCTCCATGCCGAGCACCAAAATGCCGTTGTGGTTCTCTACTTTGACCAGTGGCACAATGTTATCAGGGCCGGTAATGTTCAGCGATTCATAGTCGCCCTGGTGAATATTTATATTGCCGGATGTCCGTAATTCGACACCATGAATTAGACTGACCTCGTGTGATTCAGTAATGATTTTATCTGATGGAGTAACGATTTTTTCCTTAGTGAAACCCGAAAAATTGCCGCAGCCCGATATAATAAGCGTAAGGCTAAGTGTTAACAGAGTGATCAGAGATTTTTTCATGGTGATTCCTTTCTTTATGAAATTTGCATTGTTTCTATCATTGTTCATTTTCATCACATCCTTTTGACCTTAGTTTAAGGAGAATCGCCAGGTCTGTAATGCGGTAAAAGTATGAAAAATTAATCATGTCGGGAGACGGGCGAAGAATTCACCCACCCTAAAGGAGTATTTCACCAGACATTATTTAACCGTTCTTTAGATTCTGTTATAATGATTCCAGCATATTTCAAGCGCAAGGCAGTGGAGAACTTTATGCTTGATTTTCTCATTTCGACTAAATTTTACCGACCACTGACGATGGGTCGCCTGACACCACGTCCCCGACTGGATGCAAAACTTGATTGGAGCTTGCAGGCAGGTTGCCGACTGGTTTTGATAACTGCTCCCGCTGGCTTTGGCAAGTCCACTCTTGTCAGTTCTTGGATTGAGCGTCAGCAACTGCCAAATTCATGGCTTTCGTTAGATAGTAGTGACAATAACCCTGGGCAGTTTTTGTGCTATCTGGTGAGTGCCATACAAAAAATTGATGATTCGTTCGGTGTGGATCAGCTTACCCGTATTCAAACCGCGGAAGTATCGGATAGCGAGGCAGTTTACACCGATGTCATGGTACACCTTCTCAATCAGATTGCAGCGCTGCCGATTACGTTTATCCTGGCATTAGATGATTGCCACTACTTAAAAGACCGGGTACTAGTAGGTCTTATAAGATTCATGATTGATCGATTGCCACAACAGATGCGGCTGATCATGTTAACCAGGGAGGATCTGCCAATCCCGATAGCCAGGATGCGAGCCCGCCGTGAACTTGTCGAAATACGGCAAGCAGACCTGCAGTTTTTGCCGGAAGAGACCAAAGACTACTTGCAGAAAACCATGGGCATCGACCAACTGAACGCGCAGGAAATCATGGCTTTGGAGCAGAAGACCGAGGGTTGGATTGCCGGGCTGCAGCTTGCCGGACTGTCCATCAAGTCAGATCCGGATCCTGCTCGGTTTATACAGTCATTCACCGGCACCGACCGTTATATCCTGGACTATTTGATGGAAGAAGTTTTCAAGCATCAACCCCAGGATATTCAGGCGTTTCTATTGGCGACTTCAATTGTGGATCGTTTTTGTGCTCCACTCTGTGAGACGCTACTATCTGTCATTCAGGTGCCTGGTGATGAGAAGGTGTCCTCCTGTGAGGATGTTCTCGATCAGATCGAACATGCCAATTTATTTCTGATTCCGCTGGACTACACGCATACATGGTTCCGCTACCATCATCTGTTTTCTGACTTGCTTCGCCACTCGTTAGGCCGAATTGCCCCGGGTAAAATCACCAGCCTGCATCAGCGAGCCAGCCAATGGCTCGAAGTCAATAACGAGATTCCCGCAGCGGTACGGCACGCCTTTCAGACACATGACTGGACCTATGCAGCCGAACTGGTGGAAAGTCACGCCTGGAATATGATACTGCACAGCAGGGTGGCAGACGTTTCTGAGTGGTGCGGCAATTTTCCCGAAGAGGTCATCAGATCACGTCCCGCTCTCTGCATTTATCACGCATGGGCTTTGACAATTGCCTTCAAGAAAGAAAATTTTCCGGCAGCTTATGCTCGAATCAGGCAAGCTGAGGCTGCTTTGCCGGCAATCGACCCAAATGCCGGCCAGAGCCTGATAGCTGGATCCCAACCCGTTAACAAATTTGCTTGGGCATCCGGTCAGGTTACTTTGTTGCATTCATTTATGCTGATGGCCTCGCCACGACGGGCAGCTGATCCTGCAGCCCTGGCCGAGTTGGGTCAACTCGCTTTTGAACAGCTTCCACCTGAGGACATCACCGGTCGGTCAGTCGGCCTGCTGGATATCGCTTATTCCCGGCAAGCTTGTTGTGATGCCGCTGACGCCGAAAAGCGATTTGCTCAGGTTGTTGACGTTGCGCTGAGCGGTGGCAATTACTTCGGAGCAGTTGTCGCAGATTATCATCGCGCCCATGGCTTATTGGTGCAGGGCAGGCTTCAGGAGACCATCGCATTTTGCGACCAGAAAAGAAAAACCTATGAAGCCTTGTTCAGTAACCCAATCCAGGAGTTGCCGGCAATCGCCCTACTTGATCAAGCCAAAGGATGTGCACTGCTCGAATCAAGCGAGGCTGCTGCTGCCGGACAATTGCTGCTGGACGGACTGGAAGTGGGGCAATGGATGCCTCGGGAAGAATTACCCGGCTATTTGGCCCTGGCCCGCTTTCACGCTTCAACGGGTGATCGGCCAGGATTAGAAGCCTGTCTGCGTCGTCTGGACATGCGCTGGCCTGACATTGGTTATTGCACTCAGGCGATGCGGATTTACTATGATCTGATCGACCACCCGGATGATGTCCGTCTTCAAAAACGAGCCGCAGTTTGGGTTCAGGCAGCAAGGCCCGATATCGGCCCTGATACTGTTTTGCCCGGCATCGGACCAGCCTGGAATGATGAAGCCGATTATGCTGTCTATACAGCCTGGTCTCAGGTTCAAATCCTGCTGGGAAAAGCAAGCGAGGCGCTGAGCATCATTGAACCACTGGCTGCTGCAGCTGAAGCACACAGCCTGTGCCATCGGGTCATTGAACTGTCGATGCTTAAAGCTCAGGTGTTTTTTGCCATGGGTCAGTTGAAACTGGCTTGGGCATCGCTCAGGCAGGCGCTCTCCCTATCTCAGGCATTTGGGTATCGTTATCTGGCAAACCGAGGTTTTGTTCAGACAGCATTGTTGCGTGAAGCCCTCAAACAGGGGATCGCGCCTGACCCGGATTATCTGAGACAGGTATTGGTTGGAATGGACATCTGGCCTGGCACAGCTGAACAACCGCCTGTCATGCAAGAGCAACCGGTTGTTGTACTGTCTGAACCGCTCAGTAAGCGGGAAAGAGAGGTGCTGACAGCCATGGCGCAGGGCTTTTCGAATGCAGATATTGCAACTCGGCTTTATCTGTCACCCAATACATTGAAAACACATTCTCAGAATATTTTCAGCAAACTGGATGTGCATAACCGGGTGCAAGCAATCAACAAGGCGCGGATACTCAAACTGATCTGATTCTTCATTTCAGGAAATACTCCTTTTGGGTGGGTCATTTATTTGCCTGCCCGTTTTTTGTGCGATATTTCATACTTTAACCGCATTACAGTGCTGGCGATTTTTCCTAAACTGATGTTGAAGGAGAGAATGATGATGCTTAAGACCGAGATAATAATTGTAGGAAAATTGGACTCCCAATGGTCAGACTGGTTTGAAGGACTGGAAATCAGCGATCATGGATCCGGTTACACCATCTTTCGTGGTGACCAACTGGATCAGTCAGCGGTTTTCGGAATGATTACGAGACTGGCCAGCCTAGGGATGACGATTGTGTCGATGACTGTTCAAAACCAAGACAATCATGAAAAGTAAAAGAAAGGTAGTCAATATGCTAAAAGAATTCTGGTGGGATCGAGGGGGAGTAACCGTCGGGGTCATGACTGCACGCTGGACGTTACAGTTGATTAACAAGGATGATCACTGATCAGATATTTGCGACCCTATTTAGTATTGGAGGATTATCATGAGCACAAAGAAAAAGGGCTTGAAAGTATTGATGATTGCTTTTATCACGATTGCTTCATTCATTACCGGCAAAATTGTCGATATCCGGATCATGAAAGATGTGGTTATTGCAATTCCTGATTTATCAGATCAAGTATTCGATCAAGTAATGGAAAAACAGTCTTTGCTCATTGATAGTATGTCCGGTGCGACTGTTTCTGCAAAGGCCTATCTCAAGTCTCTGGAAATGGCATTGGACATTGAATAGACCCCAATCGTGGATATGTGGAGGATGCATGAAAAAAATATTGATTATCGACGCTGGTTTAAAACCGGGCTGGACCAAAAAAACTGCTGACACCGTGATGGAAAAGTTTATGGCCTCGGGCGTTTGTGTGTGTGAAAGAGTCAATTTACGTGATGAACAAATCTCTTCCTGCAAAGGATGTGCATTATGTCTCGAGCGCGGAGAAACCTCCTGCCGATAT
The DNA here is from genome assembly GCA_033549405.1 of Bacillota bacterium. GTDB lineage: Bacteria > Bacillota > Clostridia > Saccharofermentanales > UBA5734 > JAAYBY01. Next base: position 5,262 of record JAWSUP010000113.1, read on the forward strand.
TTCGATGACTCCGCAAATAAAGTATTGAATCAGATGATATGGGCAGACGGTATCGTTACGGTGACCCCCAATTATGCACTTCAAGTACCGGCTATTCTGAAAAATGTCTATGACCGGCTGGCATTCGTCTTCCATCGCCCGAGACTATTCGGCAAATTCTCGCTGGTGATCGTGGTGCAAGGCGTATACGGCGGCGGAAAAATTGTCAAATATATCGACGAATTAATGTCATTCTGGGGTTGTGGCCACGTAAAAGGGGCAGTCACCAACGGCGGAATATATCCAACCAGCAAGTTGTCTGAATCAGCATTAATTCAAAACGAGTTGGCAATTACTAAAGCGGTTGACCGAATGACACAGGCGGTTCGGAAGAACAAGACAAAGCAGCCTACATTTTTCAAATTGGCTATATTTCGCATGACTAGATCATCTTTGCGATATAGCCCGGACGCCTTAAAGGCTGATAAAGCTTATTTCTCGGATATGGGCTGGTTTGAATCGCATTATTATACTGAAGTCAAACTTGATCCGGTGCGATTGACTTTTGGTATCTTAGTTGATCGCATGATAAGGCAATCGATTCATTCAAAATCCTAGGAGGTATTGAAGTATGAAAAAGGCAGGCCACATTTTTTGCATTTTTATTGGTTTATGTATGTTTGGAATGATTTTTACTCGTAGTCAACAATCATTCATTGAACAAACACCAATTATGAAACGAATATCCGGCAATGGAGTATTTGTTCTCCATGTTGATCATCTTTACAGAACTGCAATCTGGCAGATATAGGCAGATCAGGCCAGAATCATGCAGAGGAACACAGATGTACGTATATGATATAATCGCGGTCTGAGCTGTATCATAACGATTGATAAATCCAGCTACACAGACACATGATTCTATATGGGAGATGGCTTTGCCAAGGAGAAAAAGGTATGGTGGTTCGTGTCATTAGAAATATATTATGTGTATTGCTCCTGGCTTTGCTGTTACTGGGCGTACCGAGATTATCAGGTCTGATTGCAGATCTATTTGATTACCGGGCCATTGATCCTGACGGTGCGTTTGCATGGATCTCGGTGCATCACATAGCCCAGGCAGTCATCTTTATCCTGCTGATCATCGTGATTAGCTTGTTAAGCCGCTTAAGTTCGGCTTTGGCTGGGGTAACAAGGCTGCTGGATTGAGGTATGTGCTTAAATTTACACTCTTGTTTACTGCTGGTTCTGTTGTATCCTATCTGCTGACCTTACTTACCGACTCATTCCAAGCTTTTGCCTACCCTTTGGCTGCGCCAAATATTATTGGTCATCTGGGATTCCAGCTGTTTTTGTCCGGACCGTCCGAAGAGCTGATTTTCAGGGCATTTTCCATGACATTACTGTCTTTGATGATCAGGAAGAGAATGATGAACGGGAAAGTCAGCTATGCCAACCTGATCGCTGCCGTAATCTTCGGCATGGCACATATGTGTTTTTCTTTTTCTCCCTTTTCTGTTCAGTTTGGTTCCTTCCAGGTGATTCTTTCAATTGTACTGGGTATCTTTTATGGCGACTGTTACGAAAAAACGAAAAGTATGTACTATCCCATGCTAATGCACAGCATCAGTAATATCGTCACGGTCAGCATCTCCATCCTGGGTACCTATGTAACCAGTAAATGACAATCGATTTTCGGTCGATTAAATATGATAAAGACTACAGCGATGTTATTAATGAACTCATCGATTCTGTTAATCCGACGGCTTATTACTGCCTTCATATTATTTTGCAAAAGGTTTATAATTATTTTTGTGAAGACTTTTTATTGCCTGTCAACAGTTAATCTTTTCATAAGGGAAACTTGATTGCTGACAAGAGAAATGGAGTGATTTATTCATGAAGCAGATTCAACTTGGCAAAACCGGACTCAAGGTTCCGACTATAGCTGTAGGCTGTATGCGCATCAATGGTCTTAATATAAGTGAGGCAGAGCAGTTTGTACAAACAGCAGTTGATGAGGGTGCTAATTTCTTTGATCACGCAGATGTCTATGGCAGAGGAAACTGTGAAGAAATTTTTGCGAAGGCCATTCACATGAACAGCACGATCCGTGAGAAGATCATACTGCAAAGCAAATGTGGAATAAGACCTGATGTAGCATTTGATTTTTCTAAAAAACATATTCTGTTTTCAGTGGAGGGTAGCCTGAAACGTCTAAGAACTGATTATCTGGACGTTTTATTGTTGCATCGCCCTGACGCCCTTGTTGAGCCGGAGGAGGTGGCGGAGGCATTTGACATCTTGCACAGCAGCGGTAAAGTCCGCCATTTCGGCGTGTCCAACCAGAATCCCCGGCAAATACAATTGCTGCAGAAGCACGTCAAACAGCCAATTGTAGCCAACCAGCTTCAGCTCAGTATCACGAACGCGAACATGATTTCCCAGGGCTTGCATGTTAATATGCTGGATGATAATGCCATAAACCGCGATGGAAGTGTATTGGATTTTTGCCGTCTGAATGATATCACGATACAGCCATGGTCGCCATTCCAATACGGATTTTTTGAAGGTGTTTATCTCGACAATGACAAATTCCCTGAGCTCAACGCCAAAATAGATAAGCTGGCAGAAAAACATCATGTGAGCAATACCACCATCGTGATGGCCTGGCTATTGCGCCATCCTGCGAAAATGCAGCCGGTAACCGGTACTATGAACATTACGCGTCTCAAAGACTGCGTAAAAGCAGCAGATATATATCTGTCGCGTGAGGAATGGTATGAAATATATCTAGCTGCTGGAAACATTTTACCTTGATTTTCATCGTTATGTAACCCTTGTGAGCCATAACCTTGTAACCAGGAGGACAATACTATGAAATATACTTATTTAGGTAGAACCGGACTAAAAGTTAGCCGTCTGTGTCTCGGAACCATGAATTTCGGGCCCAGAACAGAAGAAAAAGAAGCCTGGGCGATAATGGATAGAGCCCTTGACGCAGGTATAAATTTCTTTGACACCGCCAACAGTTACGGTCGTCCCAAAACCGGCTGGACGGAAGAGATCATTGGACGCTGGTTTGCCCAGGGCGACAACAGGCGTGAAAAAGTTGTGCTGGCAACCAAGGTGTATAGCGATATGGATGATGAGAAAGACGGTCCAAACAGTGAACGAGGACTTTCAGCCTACAAAATCCGCCGGCATATTGACGGTTCGCTTACCCGGCTGCAGACTGATCACGTTGAACTCTATCAGATGCATCACATTGAGCGTCATGCCCCCTGGGAAGAAATATGGGGTGCATTTGAAGCGCTGGTTAATCAGGGCAAGGCATACTATATTGGATCGAGCAATTTTGGCGCTCGTCATCTCGCATATGCCCAGGCGATGGCCGAAAAACGAAACTTCCTGGGGTTGGTCAGTGAACAGCACAAGTATAACCTTGTGTGCAGACTGCCTGAGCTTGAAGTACTGCCCGCCGCGCAAGAACTCGGTCTGGGTGTCATTCCCTGGAGCCCACTGGGCGGCGGTTTCCTCAGCGGCAATGTGCTTAATCCCGTCGCCGGCAGCGAAAGAGCTGCGGAAGCGGCCATGAACCTGACCAGTGAACAGCACGAGCAACTTGAAGCTTATGCAAAGCTATGTGCTGAACTGGGCGAAAGCGAATCCAACGTCGCGCTGGCCTGGCTACTTGCCAATCCTGGGATTACTGCGCCCATTATCGGGCCGAGAACACTGGAACAGTTTGAAAACACCCTGAAGGCTGTTGAATTTGATCTCTCGGCTGAAGTTTTAGCAAAACTCGATACAATTTTTCCTGGTCCGGGTAAAGCCGCGCCTGAAGCTTACGCTTGGTAATAGTAACAGCTGTTGAAATCGTTCATCGTGAAAATAGTAATCGATATAATCTGCACACCTCATAAACGTTTTGCACATACCCCGGCCATATAAGTGTTGAACGATTTTAATAAGCATTAAACGTTGCATGAAGCGATGCGCATCGTCATGCTTGAGAAAAAGGTCCACAATGTGTGTCACTGACTTGGCAGACGAGTATTATGAGAGAGGCCTACACAAAAAGAAGAATGGCGAGTAGGCCAGTCTCTCTTTTGTAAGAGCAAGATGTTGATAATATCGTGATTTTTTAAGCACTGCCAGTGAATTTGATAAGACTGAAACCTAAAGATTTAGAGTAAGAAAGAGACGATAATATAATATAATTCATATATGAGATGATTGATAGGCTTTCATATTTCAGTAAGCAAAACCCAGAAGCGATTGCTGCATGATCACATAAACAGTCATGATTGACAAGGAAGAATATAAGGTAACAATAAATGAAAAAGGTAATGGGTTCAAAAAAAATGATAGCAGTTGTTCTATTGCTAGGCTGATATTTTTAAGAAAGCAGGAATGATTTAATGAAAAAGATGATCAATAAGTTCAAAACAAGTATCTGGTTATATCCAACGATATATAGTTTGTTTTCGCTAGCACTATCTCTTATTATTACAATCATAGATAAGCTATATGCTCGTCAAATTGCCGATTATATACACGATATATTTTATACAACAACTTCATTAGCTCAAACAGTTTTGGGCATTGTGGCTGGCGCCTTTATTACAATTGTAACATTTACATTTTCAACAACGATGATTGTGTTAACAATGTACTCATCTCAATTTACACCAAGAGTCATAGAAAATTTCTTGAACAATAAAATAACAATGAAATCTTTTGGGGTTTTTCTGAGTGGTTTTATATTTGCTATCATCTCATTATTATTCATAAATACAAATGATGACGGTAATCTTGTAATTGCAGCAAGTGTGGGTGTTATTTATGTTATTATAGGTCTTATTTATTTTTTAGTATTTATTCATAATGTATCAACACACATACAAGCCAGTGATTTGATATTAAGACTACAAGAAGAAGCATTAAGAACAATTAACGAATATTGTAATTTTGTAAAGCAATCAGACATTATCTCAGAAGAAAAAATGAATGAAATTATCGATAATAAACTCTTTACGGATGTGCTGGGTCAATCAGACGGCTATATTCAGGAAATCAATTATCCGAAATTAAAAAAAATTGCACAAGATCATAGCTGTATTGTTTGCTTTACGAAAGTTGTCGGGCAATTTATATCAACGGAAACAAAAATACTAACGGTCTATTACGAAGACCCTGAGATTAATGATGAAGCAGTTATACATGAAATTCAACAATGCATTTTAATAGGAAATAAAAAGACTGAAGCCCAAGATTTCAGCTTTACAATTCAAAAAATTGTCGAGATTGCATTAAAAGCGCTTTCACCGGGTATCAATGACCCGAATACTGCTACTCATTGCTTAAACATTATTGGTGTTTTAATAAGAAATTTAGCAGATATAGAAAAAGGGTATGTTGTATTGAAAGAAGCATCAGAACAAGGCTTTATAATATACGAAGCCTTTGATTTTGAATTATTACTTTATGATGCATATAATCAAATTATGTTCTATGGACGATCCGACGCAACAGTAATGATTGCTGGATTTAAATCGTTGAGATTTATTAAAGCAAAAGCATCCAAAGACAATATTAAGATAATCGATGAGTATGCAAAATACTTAATTGATCAATTGGCGGGCTTTGGTTATGGAGAGTTAGAATATAGAAAAATTAACAATGAATATATAGATATGGCTAATTATATGAACGAAGGTATTATTTTTAAATGTGGCTATCGGGTTAACTCAGTATAGGTGATTGGACCGGAAGCAATGCA
>JAWSUP010000114.1:0-2930 GCA_033549405.1 Bacillota bacterium
GCCGGAAGAGCAGATCGTGTATCAGCAGACAGGTTCCCGTACAGCCCATCATAGAACCGTCCAATACACGCAGGCCGTCTCAGAAGGGCAGACAGCGCCAGATTTGCAGTTTCATTTCCGTCTGGCAGCTGCAGCCTGTGGTCTCGGCGAGATCGGCTGGAGCAAAATGCTGCTGACGCCGCAGTTTGGCCCCATGCAGCGGTTTGCTTTCATTTTCACCGACGCGCCCATCGAACCGGATCCAATGTACGATGGCAAACCCATTTGCCTGCGCTGCATGGCCTGTGTCCGAGAATGTCCCGGGCAGTGTCTCAGCAAGCAAGAATCGATCAAGGTCACGATCGGTGGCAAAGTTATGGAATGGGCCAGGCTGGATGAATGGCGCTGCTATGTCTACTACACTTATTCGGGACGCCACCAGGACCCGTTCGTTCCGACCGAAGTATTTGATCAGCACAAAGACGGCAAACTGCGTATCTATGAGCATCCAGAGATCAAGGCAACCGAACAGGAAGTACTGGATGTCTATTCGGTTCTCGACCCGTATTTCCCTTCGCAGACCGGTTATAACATGGCCAAGTGCGCCGGATGTATCGGCGCCTGCGTCAATATGCTTGAGCGGGGCGGCTGCCTGAAGGGCAAGTTCAAAGAGCCCTTCCGCAAGCAGGCCAGGCGCTGGAACATTGATCGCTGACAGCAACAGCGGCTGTGATCATTGTGTCCGGCCGCAAGAACAGGATGGTGAAAACATGCTCACAAGCCAGATTATCAAGCAAGCTGCCCTGGATTATGGCGCCGACTTGGTCGGGATCGGCGATATTCGCCACTACGCGGGAACATCACCGCTGCACGACCCGTGCCAGATCCTGCCGACCGCCCAAAGAATTGTCGGCCTGGCCATGCGTATTCCGCGCGGACTCGGGCAAGTCATGCAGTCCGGCACACAAAGTTATCTGTCCAATTACATCGCGACCAAGGCGATCAGCGAGGAGCTGACAGTCCTTTTGCTGCTCAAGCTGTGCCGCCTGATTGAAGATGCAGGCTACGAAGCTTGTCCCCAGCGTACATGCCCCAACATCCGTTCCCGTGACGATGACGGAACCAATCCTGAGGTATCGGAGAACACCATACTGCAGCATGCGGTCCCGGTTGCCCCGGGTAAGCCGGCGCCTGATGTGTTGATTGATTTTGCACGGTCGGCCGTCATCTGCGGCCTGGGGTCGATCGGCTGGCGCGATCAGGTTTTAACCCCTGCATTCGGTCCATACCAGCGGCTGGCGTACATTATCACCAACGCACCTCTTGAAGCAGACCAGCCCTTTTCCGGGTCGCTCTGCGACCAGTGCGGCGCCTGCGCAAAGGCCTGTCCCGGCCATGCGATCGGGGACACCGGCACTTACGACCGCTGGCAGTGCAGCGTCTACTATCGCGGCGCTCATCGGAGCAACCCGCTGCAAGGTCCGGATTTTCTGGATGGTCACCCGCACCGCGATGCCATTCTCAATGGCGACTATCGCTTTGATGAACAGTCTGCTAAAGCCATCTATCCGCACCTGGACTTCTTGCCCAGGATGCAATATGGTTATGTGCCCTGCCTGTGCAAACGCGCCTGTGATGCAGCCTGCTTTCTGCACATGAAGGAAAAGGGTCTGTTGCAGCCAAGACGTATTGACCTGCCGCAGACCGCACAAAAGGAGGTTCGGGCATGACAGACTTAAAAGAGACCATTCGGCAATTTGCCCTCGGTAAAGGGATTGATCTCATCGGTTTTGCCCGGACCGACCGCTTTGACGAAGGGGACCCGGCCAATCACCCGCACCGGATCTACCCGGACGCAAAAAGTGTCATCGGCCTCGGCTTTCGCGTGTTGCGCGGATCTTACCGCGGCATCGAAGAAGGATCCACCTTCTACCAGTACTACACCACCGGTGTTGAGACCATCGAGGAGGTTGTCATTCCGCAAAAGCTGCTGATGCTGGCCGGTCTGATCGAAGACCTGGGTTATGAAGCAGTCGTCCAGAAGCGGATCCAGACAGTTATGCCGGATTCAAAGAAGACCAATCCCGAAACAGAGGACAGTAAAATATACAAAGGCATCAACCAGGAGCTGATGCTCGATTTCTCCCGCGCAGCCGTCTGCTGCGGTCTGGGCGAACCTGGTTTGAGCGGCAGCATCCTGTCAGATGATTTTGGACCTTTTCAGCGCTTTGCCTTTATCATTACCAATGCCGATCTTGCCCCTGATCCGGTTGTTGCCCCCCACATCTGTGACCGGTGTGGCTTGTGTCTCAAGGCATGCCCGGGAAACGCTTTCGAGGCTCAGCCGGCAGGCAGAGCTATCGCAGGACAGGTCTACCCGGTTCATGCGCTGGACACATGGCAATGCGCTGTTTACTACAAAGGCGCCCACAAGGCGACAAATCCGTTTATACCGCCGGACGCACTCGCCGGCCAGCCAGATCGCGAGGAAATCCTGAGGGGAACCAAACGCTTGAGCGCCGAAGAGGCGAGAGCCATTCTGGATCAGTTGACCTATTACCCGCCTGGCCGACACGCCCTGGTCGCATCGATCTGCGGCCGCGCCTGTGATCGCGCCTGTTATGCGCATCTCGAGGAGATAGGGAGGCTGAAGCGTCGTTTTGCCGAACCATTCCGCAAAAAAGAACCCTGGAAAATAGATGAATAAGAGACAGGTGCAGAGGAAAAGCCGCCCGGTGGACAATCAGATTTGGAAGGACCAGAATTTATGTATAGCGCACTATTGAACTTTCCGGATGGAAAGACCCAGACCCTTCCGCTTACGGTGCTGCACAGGGAAGGGGCCATGGAGGCCCGTCTCGCCAAAGAGCAAGTTCCGGCCGGTGTCGAATCGATCGACTTCCTGCCTGATTTCCTGACAGCAAAGGCCGGAGATGACGGTTACCTGGTTG
>JAWSUP010000114.1:2940-11021 GCA_033549405.1 Bacillota bacterium
CTGGACCGGTAGTTTCTTGTCACACTTCCGGCAGCGCGCCGACACGGAATTTATCTCCAGGGACTGTATTCTGCCATTTTTTGGCTGCAAACGGATGGATAGTTGCATCGTTGCAGTCGTGAATGGCATGCCTTATGATTTTTCTACAGTCGCATCCGTCAAAGACGGCTGCTACAAGATCTATGCCCGCTATGAGCTGCAGCAGGATCTGCCCTACGAAGACCTCTGCATCACTTACTGCCAGCTTGCCGATGATCAGGCTGACTACTCTGGTATGGCCCGCCACTATCGTGAGTTGCAGCTGGAAAGCGGCCGCTGCCGTATCCTGCGCGACCGCCTGAATGATGAACTGGACTATGCGACCCAGTCTGTGGAGATCCGCATCCGCCAGGGATGGAAGCCGGTTCCGCCTCCGGTTCACGAACAGACACCTGAAACGGAACCGCCCATGCATGTTGCCATGACCTTCCGCCAGGTTGAAAATCTGCTCGATGAACTGCACCTTCAGGACGTCGACAAAGCTGAGATCTGTCTGGTCGGCTGGAATCAGAAAGGCCATGACGGGCGGTGGCCCCAAACCTTCCCGGTTGAAGAGGCTCTGGGTGGAGAAGCAGGGCTGCGCCGGTTGATCGAAAAAGCACAGCAGATGGGTTACCAGATCGTCTGCCACACCAATCACTCCGATGCTTATAGCATTGCCGACTGCTGGGACGAACGAAACCTGATCAAAAACAAAGATGGCAGTCTGTCGAAAAATACGGTCTGGAGCGGCGGCCAGATGTATAATGTCTGCCCGCTCTGCTCTCTACAGCAAGCACGCACGGAACTGCCCAAAATCGCTGCGCTTGGGTTTCGTGGCCTGTACTATATCGACGTACTCTCCATTGTCGCACCCCGCAAATGTTACGCTCCGGACCACCCGCAGCATCGCGGCCAGTCGGCTGAAAACCTGTGCGCCATCATGGATGTCTGCAAAGACCTTTTTGGTGGCTTCGCCTCCGAAGGCGCCCGTGATTTTGCAGCCGGCACTCTTGATTTTGCCCTGTATGTGACGTTCAATCTGCTTGGCCGGCAACCGGATATCGCCGATGCCGTCATCCCGCTCTGGCAACTGGTGTATCACGGGATCATCCTGAGCAATCCGTCATCGGAAACGGTTAATTTCCCGATCAAAGACTGGCAAACGCAGCTCAAGTTCCAGGAACACGGCGGCCGGCCCCTGTTCTATTTCTATTCGAAGTTTGTCGGGGGCGACCGAGCCAATTGGATGGGGGATCTGGACCTGACGGCAAACACACCGGAAGAGCTCCGGGCAAGTGTCGGCCATATCAAGGCAGCCTATGATACATACCGGCAGCTGCAAGCGCTGCAGCTGTCTTTCATGGACAGACATGAATGGTTGACCGACCAGGTCTGCCAGACATGTTATTCAGACGGCAGCTCTTATGCCTTCAACTACAGCGAAGATGATGCTACAGTAGCCGGCGTCAGAATACCCGCACACGCGTGGCGCCAGATTCAAAACAACAAAGGAGAGAAAACCAATGAATGAACGTTTGAATGTCGGTTTCGTCGGCTGCGGTAATTTCGTCAAAAACTTTATCCCCTTGTTTCAGGCACACCCCTATGTCGCGTCCGTTGCGGTTACAGATCTGATCCCAGCTCGGCGCGATGATTATGCCAAGATGTTTAACATCACAGATGTCTATGATTCTTTTGAAGACATGCTGAAAAGCAAAAAACTCAACTGCATCGCTATTTTTACCCAGCGTCATCTGCATGGGCCTATGACCATAGCAGCCCTCAAGGCCGGTAAACATGTTTACAGCGCCGTGCCGATGGCCTCGTCGATCGAGGAAATCGGCCAGATCATCGACCTGGTCAAACAGACGGGCCTGACCTACTCAATGGGCGAGACTGGCCATTACCGGCCTTGCAGCATCTTCTGCCGGACCAAGTTAAAAAGTGGTGAGATGGGTGACTTCGTCTATGGAGAATCTCAGTACAACCATGACATGCGCCATTTCTATGAACATTATCAGCATTCCGGTGGTTCTGACTGGAAGAAAACAGCTGCCGGTGTTCCGCCGATGCTGTATCCGACCCATTCGACAGGCATGATCCTGTCGACGACCGGATCATATGCTGTCAAAGTTTCTGCCTTTGGTTACCGTGACCATCATGAGGACGATATCTTTGGCGTTGGCAAGAACAACTGGGATAATCCGTTTTCGAACACATCTGCCTTGCTTTACCTGGCAAACGGCGGCATCGCCCGGATCAGCGAAAACCGGCGTATCGGCTGGTACGGGCCTATGTCCTACATCACGTCCTTCTGCGGAACCCAGGCATCTTATGAATGCTCGTTAGCCCAGCACAGCTATATCCGTCTGACTGGCATGGACGCCGTCCATGAAGATGTCAGCCAGCTTCTGAATCCATATGAAATGGAAAAACACCGTGGAGAAGACGAATTCGCCAATGCCATTGTCAACAACAATTGGTCCAGGACCTTCGCCCCGATTCAAAATACAGCACGGCTTCCGGAAGCGTTTGTCGGTATGCCGGACGGGCACGGCGGAACACACAAATATATGGCCGACGATTTCTGTAAAGCTGCCTTCACCGGTAAACTCTCGCCAACCAACGCCTGGGTTGCGGCCCGTTACAATATTCCCGGCCTGATTGCCCACCAATCGGCGCTTAAAGACGGCGAAGCTTTGGCCGTACCTGATTTCGGCGATTCTCCGGCCGGTCTAGAAGTCCTCGAAGCGGATATTTAAGAGATCGCCCTATACGATGGCGTGGACACAGGTCATAAGGATGCACAGTGAAACAGATTTAAATGGATTCTGTTGCGACATTTATAATATTCAACTATTTTTACGATTTACATCAATATTCACTTGCTTGTGAGGGTAGGTTCCGTTGTATTATAGGGCAAGGAGGTGGATCGATCATGACAGATACAATCATTTCAGTGAAAAATCTGACCAAGCGCTACAACGGTGTAACGGCCGTTCATGACATCAGTTTCTCTGTCAACAAAGGAGAGGTATTTGGCTTGCTTGGCCCCAACGGAGCAGGTAAGACAACGACATTGGAGTGCCTGGAAGGACTTAAAAAAACGGATGGCGGTACCCTGTCGGTGGCCGGTTATGATCCCGGGCAACAAGCCAGATCATTGCCGCATGTGCTGGGGGTGCAACTGCAGACATCATCGTTGCCGGACTATATGCTGCCTTCCGAGGCCATGCAACTGATCTGCAGCTGGCACAGCGTGCCTTGCCGGTCCGATCTGCTGACCTTGTATGGCCTGGATCGGGATCACCACAAGCCCTACCGATCCCTGTCTACAGGACAGAAAAGAAGGCTGCATCTGGCTCTGGCCCTGGCCTGCAATCCTTCTGTTGTGATTCTGGATGAACCCACGGCAGGGTTGGATGTACAGGGGCGTGCCCAGCTCCACGAGGCGATCAGAGAACTAAAACGCCAGGGTGTCACCCTGATGCTTGCCACTCATGATATGGCTGAGGCGGAAAGCCTGTGTGACCGCATTGCCATTCTGATCCGAGGTCAACTCGCTGTCATTGCAACACCGGCGCAGATCACCGCCACAGCCCGTCAGGAAACGCGCATCTGGCTTCGGACTAGCAACGGCAGCCTGTTGCCGGGACAGGATCGTTCGCAGGCTGTTTTTATCAGGCAAACTGAGGACTATGGAATCTGGCAGGCCAAAGACGCGGCGGCAGCAGTCATCGAGCTGTTGAACGATGTTCAGAAGTCAGGCGATCGAGTCGAAGACCTGCGCGTTGAGCGACCGTCACTGGAAGAAGCTTTTCTGTCCATGATTGAAGGGGGTTAAGATACATGAAACAGATCATGACACAAATCTGGATCCAGCTCAAAATTGATATTCGCGACCGTGCCACACTCTTGGTTTACTATCTGGTTCCCCTGCTGTTTTATTTTATCATGGGTGCGGTCTTCTCATCGATCAATCCCCAGATCACTGAAACGCTGGGAGCCAGCATGGCCATTTTCGCCATCACGATGGGCGCTGTTCTCGGGATGCCGGCTCCGATTGTCAAACTGAGGGAAACAGGCGCCCTGCGCAGCTACAGGGTCGCCGGCATTCCGGGCTGGTCGGTCTTGCTGGCCCAGTCAGTCAGTGCCGGCCTGCATCTTCTGGTCGTATCGATCATCATTTTTTTCACTGCGCCGCTTTTTTACGGAGCTGCCTGGCCGCTGCAGCCCGCAGTATGGTTTGCTGTTCTGCTGGTGTTACTGCTCACCTCACTGTCTCTTGGCCTTCTGATCGGTGTTGCAGCCCGCAGTCAGTCAGTTGCCATGATGCTTTCGCAGGCGATCTTCCTGCCGACCGTCATGTTCGGCGGCATCATGTTTCCGAGCGACATGCTGCCGCCGGCCTTGCGCATGGCAGGCAGGATTCTGCCGGCCACCTGGCTGATGCAGGCATTCAGCAGCGGCGCCTACAGGCTTGATACAGACACTGGAACGCTGCCTGCCCTGATGATCAGCCTCGGTATCGGCTTGATTGCCTTCGGACTGGCTGTGTTTCGGCAACGCAGTCTCGTGGCATAAAGCAGTTCATCCATTGAACGGTCAGTTCCAAGGTTATACTGCAACGCCAACCCTTCCATATATTCAAGCAGCCATCCCACTGTCCTTGCGGAGGCGGGATGGCTGCTTTACTGTCAGAAGGACAGTGTTTTGTAAATGAACGCTGCCTTAGCGGATGTTAAAAGACCTTTAGATTTCCGGGATGACGACTTCAATCTCACGGCCGATGCTGGCGGATTTGGCAATACCATCCAGGATGGCCTGGTTGTAAAGGATCTGGCTGCTGGGTACAGGAGCCGGCCCATTGGTCAGGGTGGCATCAAGGAAAGAGCGGATCTTCTTGTCGAACAGACCGGGCCCTTTGTTCTCGATAATCGGGATCACGGTCTCAACCTGCTTGCCGGCAACATCGTGATAGAGCTTCATAGGTCCGCCAACGGTGCCATTCCAGCATTCGGTAGACGGGATGCGCAGACCGCCCTTTTTGCCGAGGATGATCGTGTCGCCAGGGGTATCAAGGTGCATGGCCCAGGCAATGCGGAAATCGAGGACGATACCGCCTTCAAGGCGAATGAAGGCTGCGGCAAAATCATCGACATTGAAGCGTGAGGCATTTTCCGGAAGTGAATAATCATAACTCGCGCCGAAGAAATCAGAGGTATAGCCTGTAATCGTCAGTGGTTTGGGATAGTCGATGGCATTGAGGACCATGTCAAGTGAATAACAGCCGATGTCACCCAGGGCGCCGATGCCGGCTGTCTTCTTCTCGATGAATGTGCTGTTGGGGATACCGCGGCGACGTCCGCCGCCGGTCTGGATGTAGTAGATCTCACCCAGTACACCGGAAGCGACGATCTTCTTGATCATCTGCATGTTGGCGTCGAAGCGGGGCTGGAAGCCGATCGACAACACCTTGCCGCTCTTTTTCTCGGCGCGGATCATCGCAACTGCCTCGTCGAGCGTGACGCTCATCGGTTTTTCGAGCAGTACATTGACGCCCTTGTTCAGGGAGTCAATCGTACATTCAGCATGGGCCATGTTGTAGGTGCAGACACTGACCGCATCCAGTTCTTCTGCTTCGAGCATGGCAGTATGGTTCGGGTAGCAGCGAACATTGTCCACGCCCCAAAATTTGAAAAACTTCTCGGCTTTGCCCGGGATCAAATCAGCTCCGGCAACAATCTCGACGTCCGGCATGCGCTTATAGGACTGGACATGCGCTTCGGCGATCCAGCCGGTCCCGATAATGCCGACCTTGAATTTCTTGTCTGTACTGACGGCGTTTTCTTCTCTTTTTTCCTGTTGAAACTGGTTCAGAACTTCATCACCTGATTTAGCCATAACTGCTTCTCCTTTAGTCGAACATATTTGCCGCCACTGGCGGCGCTACGCATCTATTATACACCACCGCCCAGTACTGTGACGGTTTGATTTGGACTGACAGGATCTAAGCCTGGGTATAACCTGGATTGTCATCCTGCTGTTCTTTTGTTTCAAAGTCCGGCTCTTCTTCACCTGTTTCCGTCAGATCTGCTTCCATCAGGCGATCCGTTTCAGGTACCAGGGTCTGACCGTATAAATACTCAAGATCAAGATATTCCAGGGCAGCACGAATATAGGTGCGCACCGGTTGTGCGCCCAGCTGATTGATAAGATTGGAACTGGATAGTGAAGCAGACCATTGATAAGCTTCACCATGCAACCGGGTGATCGCATCAAGAAGCTCTATCAAATCTGACTGCTGTGCCGGCAGGATTTTCAATGCCGCATCGTCAATGGCACGGGTGAAAAAGTGCTCCATCTCGCAGGCGGCTTCGTCGCCAAATCGCATCTGCGCCAGTTCTGGCATAACGGTCCGGTCATCATTTGCTTTGCCATACCAGAGATCATCCTGCAGGCGGGTAGCCGCGGCAGCTATCGTGTATACTGGATATTTCATGGTTCCCTGCCAGTTCAGAAGCCAGTTCAGGTTGCGATAAGCTTTATATCGGGATATTTTGCCCAGACGTCCTATCAGCTCAACTTCATCGATCAGGATCACCCAGCCCTCAAAGCCGCACAGCTGGATCAAGTCAGCCAGCAGACCAAAATACGCTGAGGTGTGCTCGGTGACCTTGAATTTGAATTTGGGCAGCGCCGAGCCTTTTATAACCCGGTGGATGCGCCCCAGCTCGCTGACCGGCAGGCGGGTACCCATCAGATCGCCGTACAACTTCTCTTTATCTTCGCCTTCGGCAAAATAATAATCATCCAGGACCTGCAGGGGCAGCGCATTGACATAGCGGTCCTCGCTGAACAGGACCGACTGTCCGATTTCGGCCGGCTGCATCCGGTTGAGATGATGCTGGATGCCTTCCAGTGTCGATTCAGGCGTTTTGACGCGCGGTGCGATCTGGCTGTAAAAATGGAACAGGTTGTGGCAGGAAACCTCACGGCTCAGCGAGATGCGGCTGACGGCAAAATTGCGGTCAAGCGCCAGATGCTCTATGGCAGTTAAGGCATGCGTTTTCCCCTGGCCATACTGACCCCAGATGATGCGTCCGGCAGGAATGATGTTGTCGTCAAAACAGGTCAGGTCGCTGATGATCTGTGAGGATACGGATTCCCGAATGTCCGGCAGCAGCCGCGTTGAACGCCGAGTCGGAATTCCGGACCGCAACGATTCAATGACAAAGATCGCGTCACGGTTATTCATGTGTCACCTCCGGCTGGATCCTCATCGCCGACATAGACAGTACTCATGACGACCGACTTCAATGCCGGCGACGGCATCAGGGCGATCGCCTTGTCTCGCGGCTTTTTCTTCAGTCCGTACTGGTTGAATACTTCATTCAGGTGTCGGGAAAGCACAGCTGGAAAATCTTCCCCCAGTGCGTTCAAATGCTCATCGACATCGACAATATCGCACAGAGGATTAAAGCGTCCGGAAGGCACAAGACCCGTCTGCAGGCGCATCCAAAGCGCCTCATAGCTCTTGAATCCCCTGCGATCGTCATCGAGCATGTCACGCCGCCCGGCCAGAATCAGCAGGAAATTCTTCAGCAGATCGGCGTCGTCGATCAACTGGCGGAAAAGCTCATAGGTGTCTTTGATGTTAGCCGGCGTATAGAGGAAGCGGCCAGTCTCCGGCGATCGCTCGTACAAGACATCCAAGTCATCGATCAACACGACCAGCCCCTGCTGTCCGGACAGGACAATCAGCTTCAGGATCGAGTCAAGCCAACGCCTCGCCGTCGCTTTCTGCAGTGTCTCGTACAAACCGGAATCCTTGCGTTCAAACCGCTCCAGCTTTTCGCCGGCAAACCAGCGGAGGGCTGCTCTTGTGCCTTCGAGATCATCATGGATCAGCCGGTCTTTAAGGAGGGTAAAGGCACAGGTGAAACAGGCTGGGCTCAGGTCGGCATTTTTCAGCAGCCGCGCCGCTGCGATGCGGATTTCACGCGCAGAATCAGGCGCGCCATACCCTTCTTCCATAATGTAGGGCAGAAGCTTGTCCT
>JAWSUP010000115.1:0-11018 GCA_033549405.1 Bacillota bacterium
GGCGCGCAAAATATCTCAGTTTGATGGAATGCTACTCTGCGACTTAACCTGTAAATTTTGGAAGCGCCGTATACCGAACGGTACGTACGGTGTTGTGGGAGGTCCCCCGGTCAACTAATGGCCGGGGTGCTACCCGATTGCGGAGGCAGGCTTCGAACCTGCGACCTTCGGTTTATGAGACGGAAAGAACGCTTGTTTGTTTTCGTAAAAGCTTGTAAACTCTTCTAGAGCTGTATAGGTTTAAGGAATTCTACTTAGGACCTGCTACGCTATATTGTAGACCTTTTCAAGCTCTTATCATATGATCCCCTTTTATGACGAGTTTTTCAAATCATATCTTTTCAAGAAGATGAATCAAGATCAGAATATAAAGATAAGTTCATTCGTCAACTGGCTGGTGCATGGAAATATGTAACCGATAACTATAGCGGTGCCTGAAGTAACGATAGGAGGAAATGAAATGAAAGCCGGTTTTGCGAAATGTGTTAAAATAGGATCAGATGAGCCATCATCTTGGAGGTTCTATATGCAAAAGTGTAAACATGTCCAACTGAATGAGCAAAATACCAGCCACTACCGGATACCCGGACGCCGGTCGAATAACCTGACCCGTATCGCTGCCGTGTTCATCACCGTTGTCCTGCTGCTATCCGCGGCTGGCTGTGCCGGACCTGAGACATCGCTGATAGAAGACACCACGCCTGAGATAACAACCACCCGATCGACGACCGAAACCAGCAGGGCAACCGAAACCAGCGCAGTGACTGAAACCAGCGCGGCCCCTGAAACCAGTCTGACCACAGAATCGACCACAACCGCGACTGAAACAAGTGTCATACCCAATAATCATTTGAACTTCATGACCGGTGAAGTCCTGGCTGATCCAGATGCGCCAAAACAGCGCCCGATGGCGTTTATGGTCAATAATACAAAAATAGGCACACCACAGATCGGCACAAGTGAAGCAGATCTGATCTTCGAAACGGAGATTGAGGGTGGCGTCACACGCATGATGGCCGTTTACACGGATGTCAGCAAAGTTCCAGAACTCGGTTCCTTGCGCAGCCTCCGCCATAATTTCATCGATCTGGCCAGCGGTCTGGATGCAATCATCGTACATGTCGGTTCATCCTATGCAGCTGAAGCGCAGCTCGACAGTCAAGGGACGAAGAGTATCAACCTGCAAGTCTATCCCAGCGCCTGGTGGCGGGACGAAATCTGGTGGAAAGAACGCGGCAAGGAACATAGTGTCAAAACGACATCCGAACGTATGACTGTTGCGTTGGAAAGGTCGGGCATCCGCAAAGAACTGAGGGCAAACCAAGCATCTTTCAGTCTTTTCAACGAACCGGGCAAGCGTGTTCGGGCTCAGGGTGAAGTAGCCACCCTGGTCACCATTCCATTTTCCGGCTACAACAAGACCACTTTAACCTGGGACGATGCGATCGGTCTTTATAGCAAGGGCGAATACGGCAAGCCGCAGCTTGATCTGGCAACAGGTGAACCCCTGCGGTTCTCAAATGCCCTGATCCTATTGACGAGTATTACATCTTTTGATGGCGGCATCCTGCGTCAGATTGACCTCAGCAGCGGAAAAGGATATTACGTTTCGGCCGGTTACGCCGAACCGATCACCTGGAAAAAAGGCGATACAAACGATCCATTCGTCTTTTATACAGCCGACGGTAACCAACTGGTGATGAACACCGGAAAAACCTATATCGCGATTGTTTCCAATAAACGGACGATCAGTTTTAATGTCGAGGCTTAAGGTTTCAATTGACTCATGTAACTGAGGTCGCAAGCATGATGAACAAATCCAACACACCAGTTTATGCCAGGATCGTTATAGACATAGCAGGAAAGATTGCAACCCGGAGCAATCGCTCACGAAATGTTACCATTAATTCCGATTAGTATCCAGATACAATGTCGCAGCCAGCGTTTTTTCTTTACTGGCAGCATGGAAATTCGAGCAAAATGCTCGGAAAAAGGAATTGCCGGCACTCACAATCGCTAAAGCGATTGCTGTTGCCGGTTCCGTAAAAAAGCCTCAGCTATTGCTGAGGCTTTTTTACTATGGTTGCGGAGGCAGGATTCGAACCTGCGACCTTCGGGTTATGAGCCCGACAAGCTACCAACTGCTCCACTCCGCGTCGTTATAGGTACACAACTTCGAGATCGTCCACTGCCAGATGTTATGCGCTAATGGTGCTCGTGGCCGGACTCGAACCGGCACGGATGTTAGTCCGACGGATTTTAAGTCCGTTGCGTCTGCCAGTTCCGCCACACGAGCAGGACGCTCTTGTTGTGCGCTCGATTATGATAGCACCTCGGTAATGGTTTGTCAAATTGAATTTTGGCCCAGTCATGCCCGAGTCACACCCTCTGAAAATACTCGATTTTGCATCGTTCAGTTGATTATAATCATTCTTTCCATTGATTGACAGGTAGTGGGCATATATAATGGAAGTACAGTCGCGACTCGATTTTCTTCTGAAAGGGGGCGATATGATTGGCAAAGATTGATTATGAGGTGGCTAACACCTAACTCAGAACGATGACAGGGCATGAGTCCGGCAGATTGCCTGGCTGTCTTTATGATCCCAGGATTACCTGACCGGGTAACCGGTAACGGGCTCATGTCCGTCATCAACCCCTTTGTCGCCATCACCCCGTCGGCCGTGATCCGGTCATGGACCATGCTATTGGTTCATGCCACTTATGTTATCCGGCGACAGACACCGCGGGCGATCCGACGGTGTTTTTTATTGAAGAAATGGAGAGAAACATGCCATACATCAATGCACGGCAGATTTTGCCGCCTGAACTGATCGCGCAGATTCAGGAGCATCTTGACGGCCAGTTAGTCTATATACCCAAAAAATCGGAAACACGCAGCAAGTGGGGCAGTAAAAGCGGCAGCAAAGCGCTTTTGCAGCGACGCAACCAGTCGATCAGACAAGCCTGGCGGCACGGCGACAGTCTGTCGGATCTGGCCAGCCGCCAGCATCTGTCTGAAGACGCCATTCGCAAAATTATTTTCTCGGGAAAATCGCATTCAGGATTGCCAGAAGCAAAAGACAGCCCGCCGCGATGAACAGCACCTACAGCCCTGCTGCGATGCCGCTGCTATCTGCATAAATACCGGCAATGAGGGGCATCAGGGAAGCGCCCAACCCGCCTAGAGACATTAACAGTCCGCTGGCAATCGTCGATTCTGCAACCAGCCAGCTGGCGTTAGCGACAACCATGCCATAGAACGCCGACATGGAAAGACCCAGCAGCACGACAGCGACAACCAACCAGCCGGGCTGGATTGCCAGAATCAGGAGCAGCGCCGACGCGCTGATCCCGATGGCCTCAAGCAGCAAAAAGCGGTCCTTGCGGTAATATTGACCGAATATCGAGGTGATGATCCGACCGACAATCATGGCGATCCAGAGCGTCGACAACAGGGTCTGGGCTAATGAGGCCTCAAGATTGCGCCAGGTCGTCAGGTAAGTGACCAGCCAGCCGCTGAATCCAACTTCGATACCGACATAGAGAAACAGCATCGTCATGAACAAATACAAGCGCCACTTTTTTAGAAATGTAAGTGAGACCGGCTTCTTGTCGCCGGTCCTTTTTTTCGATTCAGGTACCGGCATGAAGCGGGTATAAACAATTAGCCCCAATGATAAAACAGCGATGACAGCAGCCGGCCAGCGCCAGCTGAGATCGAGCCTGACTGCTAGGGCGACCAGCAGCGGCGCCAGGAAACCGCCGATGGAGAAGACAGTATGCACCCTGCTGATCTGGCTGCTGTTGCCGTCAGTAGCCCTGACAACCAGGAAATTGACCAGATTGTTGCTGATGCCCCAGGCCAGCCCGGAAAGAAAAAGAGCCAGAAGCAGAATCGGCAATGGCGGCATCAGGGTGATCAACAAAAAGCTGATGCAAAAACCAAAGGCTGCCAGCAGGAGCGTCCGTTTGCGGCCGATCCAGATCGACAGCGGTCCGCTGAGAAAACTGGTCGTGATGCTGCCAACCGCCTGGGTTGTCAACAGCAGTCCGCCTTGATCATAGGACAGGTGATAATCTTGCATCAGAAATACTAATAACGAACTGGTCATCAGGACCAGAGCCCCGTTGACCAGAAAAAAATACATGCACCCGGCCAGCAAACGTTTCTTTTCCCGGGCTTGGTCTATTGCCTGTTCCATCTGCAGCGATCGGATCCTTCCTGTTGTGTTTTGATACATTCTGGTAGCTGTCTGACTTCAGGTCTGCTGAAGGTTATACTTGTACTTCTGGTTTTTCCTCCAGCTTCAATGGATAATCACCCAGATAGCTAAGCTTGAAGCCATTTGCGAGGAACTGACACCTATATCAATAATTTTCCAGCCTATTTTCTGCAGATGCTTCACCACGATCTCTTTAAGAGGATAACCTGCGAAATCGGATTCCACAAGAAGCTGCTTGTTCTTGATCATTTTCATAGTAACCCCCCTTTCACCGCATGAGCCACGATATTAACAGGATATTAACATATCCCGAAGTGTTGTGCACATGTGTTATGATAGGATCAATGAAGGACTGTTACAACAGGGATCGAATCATCATGGCAGAACACTGGCTGATCATACAAGGAGTGGAATGAGGAAGTGGTATTATGTCGAACCAGAACCAGTCCATAAAAATTGTTATCGCAGGTGATCTGTGCTTGCGCAATATCAGCAGCAAAATTAACGCCGAATCCTCTGAGCAGATGCTGCAGTCAATACAACCGGTGCTGCAGCAAGCTGATTTTCGCATTATCAATCTGGAAAACCCGCTGACATCCGTGACAAATCCGATTGACAAAAGCGGGCCAAATCTGAAAGGCTTACCTGAGAATATATGTTTTCTGGAAGCCGGCCATTTTGATTGCGCAATCATTGCGAACAACCACCTGGGTGATTTTGGTTTCAAAGGGGTCACCGATACTCTTGATATTCTGGAATGCAAAGGAATCGGACACGCAGGCGGCGGCCGCAACCTGGATGAAAGCTATCAACCCTGGATTGCTGATAAAAACGGCATCAGGGTGGCTGTCATTGCAACAGCAGAAAACGAGTATGGCGGTGCAAATGAAAAAAAGCCTGGTATGGCTGGCTTTAGTCTTGGTAAGCTGGCAGAGTCCATTGAAAAAGCAAAACAGACTGCCGACTTTGTGATTGTGATTGTACATGGCGGCAATGAGTATAATCCCCTGCCCAGTCCCAATGTTGTCGAAAGGTACAGATTGATCGCCAGGTTGGGTTCTGATGCTGTCATCGGCATGCATCCTCATTGTCCGCAGGGGTTTGAGACCTTTCGCAACAAACCAATTGTTTATAGTACCGGGAACTTCCTGTTTTACAACGAGCATAACCAGGATGAACGTTCATCGTGGTACTATGGTTATCTGCCTGTCCTGACCTGTCAGGAAGGAAAAGGTATCAGCCTGGAGGTGGTTCCATACAGGTTCGATCCTGACTGCACCCGGATCAGCCCTTTCAGCGGTCATGAAAATGAGAAAATGATGGCTTATCTGGAGAACTTATCAAGTTTGTTTCAAGATCCGGTTGTTAATGCTGCATATTTCAATGGCTGGTGCCTTCTCCACGGACCGCAGAATGCCAGTAAACTTGTATTCCGATCAGAATACCTGCATGATCCTGAATGTGTACATAACCTTGATTTTCTGATTCTGCGTAATCTGTTGACTTGTGAAGCGCATCACGAAGTGATGGCAAATTTAATGCGCCTGATTGAAAACGGCCAGATCGAGTCCAGCTCCAGGATAGCTGAAGAAATTCGAAGACTGCAAAAAATGCCGGTTTAGCGGCAGTTAACAGAGGATAACGATTATGAAAGAACCAGCCTGGACCTTTATCGATGAACTGCAAAAGCCCCTGCACAGCCAGAAACCGGCATTCTGGGAAGATCGGCCGGTGCAGGATAATGAGTTGTCGCTATCCGGCGGCATCTCTGTCCATATGGATTTTCCCGACCCGGGTGACGTCTTGCAGACAGCATTGACCGATTTCAAACGGTTTTGCCTGATCATGAACCTTACAGAATCGGAACAAAATCAGGCTGGTGTCATGTTCGAAATAAGGCCCGGAGAGACTGCCTGCTTCGAAGCGTTTCGCCTTGTTGTTGGTCCTGCCGGACTGGTCCTGGAAGCGGCTGATACTGAAGGCATCCGCCGCGGGCTGGTCTACCTGGAAGACAGCATCCTGGCAGCAGGCGCACCTTTTCTGTCTTTCGGAACGACAGAAATGAAACCTCACATTCGCACACGGCTGTCCCGCTGTTTCTTCGGTCCGATCAAGCGTCCGCCGATGAACCGTGATGAACTTGAGGACAAGGTCAATTATTATCCTGATGAATACCTGAATCGTCTGGCCCATGAAGGTGTCAACGCTTTATGGCTGACCATAACATTTCGCGACACCATTCCCATCACGACGTTGCCTGGCTTTGGGCGCCGCGCTGATATTCATATTCCAAAGCTGCAAGAGACGGTCGACCGGTGTGCCCGCTATGGCATTCGCATCTTCGTGTTTTTCATTGAACCGACAGCCTTTACCAACGAACGGGACAACCCGCGGTACCTGGATATCCGGCTGTACGAGAAAGATTATCCTGAGCTGATCGGTAACCGGCAGGGTCAGCAGACAGGCTTTTGTCCCAGTTCTGAACTGGCACGCAACTTTCTCTATGAAGCAACCCACACTCTTTTTCAACTGGTTCCAGGACTGGGCGGCATGATCGATATCAGTGTCGGCGAGCGTTTCACACATTGCTCTTCCTGGTGGAACGGCCAGAACAACTGCCCTCGCTGCAGTGTGAGAGAACCTTCTCAGGTTCTGGCCGATGTCCTCACCTGCCTGCATAATGGGATGAAGGATGCCAATCCCAAGGCTGAGTTCATATCCTGGCCATATTCGCAGTACTTGTTGTGGGGTGATGAAGGCACTGTCGACGCCGCAGGCCATGTGCCGGAAAATGTCATTCTGCAGCACAATTTCGAGTCAGCCGGCCGGATCGAACAACTGGGCCGCATGCGACGGGCAGACGATTACTGGTTGTCCTACACGGGTCCAAGTGATTTGTACCGCCGGTGCGCCATACAGGCCAGGCAAAACCATACCCGCATGTATGCCAAACTCCAGGTCGGTTGCTCGCACGAAGTCGCTTCAGTGACACATGTGCCTGTTCCCGGCATCTTGTATGATAAATACAGCCGGATGCGCGAGCTGGGCGTGTCCGGAGCCATGCAAAGCTGGTACTTCGGCAATTATCCCTCATTGATGACGCGCGCGGCCGGACGATTGTCTTTTGAACCGTTCCCGCCTGACCGGCAGGCATTCCTGCAGCAATTGGCCAAACCGGAATGGGGTCCGCATACCGAAACCGTCGTAAAAGCCTGGACGCTGTTCCAGGAAGCCTATGCGCAATATCCGGTTTATCATGTGTTTGGGTATTATGCACCGATGCACGACGGACCGGTCTGGCCGCTCTATCTGCAGCCAGTCAATAAGCCCCTGATCGCCAACTGGAAGTTCATGCCCGAATTCCCGGTGCATGGTGACCGGATCGGCGAGTGCCTCCAGGATGCCTTTACTTTGGATGAAGCCTTGCTGCTGTGCGCCCGCATGTCCCGCACTTGGCAGAAAGGATTGCAACTCTTAACTCCGATTGAGGCATCTTTTCAAAATGACCAGGAACGGCTGCGGGACATCAATACGGCCCGCGCCCTGGGTATCCTGTTTTCCAGCGGCTATCATATTCTGCGCTTCTATCAGCTGCGTGAGCGCCTGGCTGACAGCACAGGACCTGAAGCGCTGGCTTGTCTGGAGCAGATGAGCAGAATCGCCATACACGAAATAGAAAACAGCAAAAAACTGGCTGACTGCTGCTTGGTTGATCCGGCACTTGGCTTCAATTCCGAGCACGAAGGGTATCGTTTTTATCCTGAAAAACTCAAAAACCGGATTGCTCAGCTGAAAAACATGCTTGAGCAGGATCTTCCAGGGTTGAAGCAGCGTATTCAGAAAGGCATGATTCCTTTCCCTGCCTGGACAGGTCAAGAACCAGATCGGCCAGTTTATCAGATGTCTTCTGCTGACATCAACTGGTCTGCCATTCAGCCGGAGGCACTCAATACGCCAGACGGCCAGTCACAGACATTTTTTCGGGCATGCCATGACGAATTGCAGATTATGCTGGCGATCTCGTATTCGGGTGAAGCAAAACCAGTCAAGGTGCGCTTTTTCCCGCAAAGGCTGTGGCCGGAGCGGACCTACCTCTTTGATCCGATGACCGGCAAGACAACCCTGGAGATTCGCGACCGTGAAAGGCCGGCGCAGATCTTATCTGAACTGGAAACCGAGATCTCCCAGACAGGCGCAGTTGACTTGCCTCAGCCAAAGGAGACGACCGTCCTGATCCGGATGCCGATCGATGAATTGCAGCGCCCGGCATCGTGCCGCTACAGTCCGCTGCGCTTTAATCTGATGGCAGGTGAAAAACATCAGACCTGTTGGGTACGGCGCGAACCCATCGCCCCTCGGTTGGCGCAGAGTCCTGTCAATCCGGATGAGTACGGCTGGTTGTACTTTAAAGACTGAGGAGCATCATGCAAATGGAACAATTGACAGGAATTGAACGTGTCAGCAGAATTTTACGTCGACAACCCGTTGACCGCATTGCGGTCTGTGAAGCTTTTTGGAGTGACACAGTCAGAAAATGGGTCAAGGAAGGTCATCTGCAGGAAAATGAACAGCATGGAAGGTGAAGGAGAAAACAAGACATGCGTATTTTTATCGGCGGAGATATTGTCCCGACAGCAGCAACCAAAGCTGATTTCGACCGGTGTGATGTCGATGCGCTATTTGGCAGTGTCGTCGATCTTGTCAAAAGAGGCGACAGCCTGATTGTCAACCTCGAATGTGCCTTGACGGATTCTGACACACCAATCAGGAAAAGCGGACCCAATTTGCGCGGCAAACAGGCACATACGGCGGTTCTTGTAAAACTGGGTGTCACAGCTGTTGGTTTGTCAAACAACCATGTTTTTGATTTCGGACAGCCCGGTTATCGTGATACACTCCAGGCGCTTACTGATGCCGGCCTGCCATATACAGGGGTCGGCGAAAACGAACAGGACGCGTGCAAACCGCATTTTTTTGAGTGCGACGGGAAGCGGATTGCCGTGATCGCAGTAGCAGAGCATGAATACAGTTATGCCTTGCCCGACCAGCCAGGTGTCTGGGGGTTCGATCCGTTCGACACCATGGAGGATATCTCGATCGCCCGGGAACAGGCTGATTTTGTCATCGTCTTGTACCATGGCGGCAAAGAACAAAGCCCATTTCCGTCACCTCGGCTGCGCAAAGCCTGCCAGGCGATGGTCCGGGCAGGTGCAGGAGCTGTCTTTTGCCAGCACAGCCATTGTATCGGCACTTATGAAACTTATCGCGACGCCCACATCGTATACGGCCAGGGTAACTTCAATTTTGTCGGCCATGCAGACCACTCGCACTGGCATAGCGGCCTGCTTGTCGCTCTTGACCTGGATAATACTGCCAGTGCGGGAATCACTTTCCATCCGGTCGTTGTCACAGATAGCGGGATCACCCTCGCAGCCGGAGAAGAAAAGCAAACCCTGCTCGAAGCGTTTCAAAAAAGGAATCTCATCTTGCAGAATGAAGCTGAGTGGCTTGCCGAGTGGCATGAATTCTGCCTGGGCATAGCCAAACAGTATCGCCGGGCAGTCGCTGAAGCGTTTAAGAATCCGGACGGTGAGGTGCCAGAGCAGATGTTTCCGCATTACCTTGACTGTGAAGCGCATACCGATGTCTGGCGGGAACTCTTTCCGACCTGGCACAAAAACAAGACCAGCGAGATGGGAACGTATTAAAGGGTCTGCAGGATTATCTGCGGGATGATACAATGAAGCAGTCCCCTGGCTTTCGATCATAACCATGACACAAGGAGGCAAAGAGTATGAAAATAGAACAAGCCCCTGCAGTACTGACAGCACACCACGACTACGCCCGGTTGCATCCGCCGTCGATGGCATTTGATCCTGATGGCGATTTCGGAGCGCAGCAACAGGCAATGCGTATAAAATACATGGAGCTGGTCAATCCACCGGCAAAAACCGCCGATCCTACGCCGGTCATTGAATTTACACATCAGGATGACCCCCGCTTCGATGAGATCCGCTTCTATTTCGCCAGCGAGCCTGATCTGATGATCCCGGCCCACCTGCTCTTACCTAAAGGAAGTCTGGAACAAGGACGCAAGATTCCGGTTGTCATCTGTCTGCAAGGGCATTCGACAGGCATGCACATATCGTTGGGACGAGAAAAATATGAAGGAGATCACCTGTCGATATCAGGCGGTGATCGTGACTTTGCCATCCAGGCCGTGTCCCGCGGGTATGCTGCCATCGCCATGGAACAAAGAGGATTCGGCGAACTGGATGGTACTGTCTCGACGGGCGTACATCGCTGCCAACAACCCTCGATGCAGGCGTTGATGTTGGGCAGGACCCTGATCGGTGAACGCGCCTCAGATGTGTCGCGGTTGATTGACGCCATGTCTGCTTTTCCCCAATGCGATACCAGTCGGGTCGGACTGATGGGCAATTCTGGAGGCGGCACGGCAACCTTTTATACGGCCTGTCTGGAGCCGCGCATTCAAGTCGCGATGCCATCATGCTCTTTTTGCAGTCTGCATGACTCGATCTTTTCTCTCCACCATTGTGTCTGCAATTATATACCTGGCTTATACCGCTTTTTCGAAATGGGAGACCTGGCCTTACTGATCGCACCGCGCCCGCTGATCGTCGTTTGCGGCAGGGATGATACGATTTTTCCCCTTCCCGGAGTCCAGCGGGAATTTGCGAAAGTCCGGCAGATCTATGATGCTGCGGGCGTTCCGGATCGCTGCCGGTTAATCGTCGGGGAAGGCGGTCATCGCTTTTATGCGGAGCAAAG
>JAWSUP010000116.1:0-11009 GCA_033549405.1 Bacillota bacterium
ATCGCTGACCTTGAAGACAGGCAGCGAGGCGACCGACATCAAGAACGTCGAGCTGTTCGGCAAGCTGGCCGCAGAATGCCGTAAGATCGGCATGCCTGTCATTGGCGAGTGCTTCCCCAATGATTGCGACAACCTGTCGCCGGCTGAGATGCATGATCAGGTCTTGAGAGGCTGTCGCATCCTGGCCGAGCTGGGCGCCGACATGATCAAAACATTCCACACGAATCGATTTACAGAAGTCATCCGTGGCTGTCCGGTGCCTGTCCTGGGGTTGGGTGGGCATGCGACACCAGATCCGACCGATTCATTTGTGCTGGCCAGAAAAATCATCGATGAAGGGGCCAGGGGGGTGGTCTACGGCAGAAACGCGATTCAGCGGAAAGATCCAAAGGCTTATCAAAAAGCGCTGTGTGATGTCGTGAAACGGGGCATGCAGCCAGAAGAAGTGGTCAAGAAATACGCGCTGATGCAGTGAAGTGAGCAGTCCCTAAGTGACAGGAAAGGCACCATCAGAAATTTGACTTCATAACTATAAGCGCTTTTGCATAAAGCATCACGAATGGAGATACATCTATGTTGAAAATCGGTATTGTCGGTGTCCGCGGCCTGTCCACCCTGATGGGCTTCCAATCCTTGCCGGATGTCTCGGTGGAGGCAATTTGCGACCTGGATGACACGATACTCAAGAAGATGCAAAGCGAGCATCAGATCCCGCATGCCTACCGTATCTATGAAGACATGCTGGAGTCTGATCTCGACGCCGTCGTTATCGCGACACCCATGCAGTGCCATGTCCCGCAGGCGATTGCCGCACTGCAGGCCGGCAAGCATGTCCTCAGCGAAGTCACCGCCGGCGTGACCATGGATGAGCTCTGGTGGCTGATCGAAAATGTAGAGAGCTCCGGCAAAGTCTATATGCTGGCAGAAAACAGCTGCTATATGCCTGATAACCAGCTGGTCCTCAGCCTGGTGCGCGCCGGTTTGCTCGGTGACGTGTACTATGGCGAGGGCGAATACCTGCATAATCTGCAGTCGCTCGTTACTTACAATTACGGTTTGCATCGGAGCGGCAAAACATCCTGGCGCAAATATTGGCAGCTCGGTAAGCATGGCGCGTACTATCCGACCCACAGCATCGGGCCGGTCATGCAGTGGTTCGGTCAGGAACGGATCGAATCGATCGCCTGCTTCGGCAGCGGCCGCCATTGCGACTTCAGCCTGCGCCAGGAAGACACGACCATCACGATGTGCCAGCTGACCAACGGCAAGCTTGCGCGGATCCGCCTCGATGCTGTCTCACCGCGGCCGCACCACATGACGTATTACACGCTCCAGGGCACGAACGGCGTGGTGGAGAGTTCGCGGATTGCCGGCGAGTCCAGCCAGATCTGGCTCAAGGACAGCGGTCAGAGCATCGATGAGGCCAAATGGCAGCCGCTTCAGGATTATGCGCGCTATCTGCCGCAACGTTACCAGAGTGCCACCGATGAACAGATGAAAGCCGGGCATGGCGGGGGCGATTTTTTTATCGTAGAAGATTTTGTCCGCTCCATCCGCGAAGGGACACCGTCACCGATCGATGTTTACACCGCATGTGAATGGACTGCGGTTGCGCTTTTAAGCGAACTGTCGATCATGAACAAGAGCCGTCAGATGGACATGCCGCACTTCAGGAAAAACATGCCATATGAGGAACAAATAATCAAACTGTAAACCAGACTGGCAGGAGTAATACGATGATCACAAATCAGCGCGCTGAGCTGGCTCTGGCCACTCTGCAGCATCAGCCGGTCAAAGGTATCCCGATTGGCCTGATCCATGTTATGGAGCATGCGGTCATCGAGCATCTGGCTGGCGCCAGACCGGGCAGCTATCGCCTTGATCCATATAAGACCTATATAGACATGCTCGAAAGGGTTGGCGTCTGCATGGTGGATCAGATGCTGATGGAGAATCCGCTCAGCATGGGTGATCACGGTTATGAGGCAGACAGTGATACGTCGTTGGCTTCATCTGGTCCTATCGTACGGGATGGCATTGTGATCGACAGTCCAGAAGCCTGTGTCGATCACATGGAACGATTTCTGTTTCCCCAAATCCAGGCTGACATTAGGAATTTCCGTCATGAAGCCCATGTCCAGACAGTGATCAACGCAGAGTCGAGAGACCAGCAATTGCTGGGACCCAATATACTCAAGACCGGCCATGGCGTCCTGACCTTTCCGTGCCTGCTGTACACCCATTATGGGTACGAATCCTTTTTCATGGCTTATGCGCTCTATCCGGAGGTCATGGAGCACCTTTTCTCCTTGCAGGCTGATCTGGCGGTTTTGCGAAACAAGGCGGTCGTCGCGGCTTATCAGAAAGCCGGCCGGCCTTTATATCATCGGCTGGATCATGATATGGCCGATTCCCGGGGCTTGCTGGTTAGCCTTGCTTCACTGGAAAAGCTATGGCTGCAACACTTCTGCCGGTCAATCGCTCCGGCCGTTGCAGCCGGATTCAAGCTGCTCTGGCACTGTGACGGCAACCTGATGGCCATGATTCCTGCTCTGCTTGCCTGTGGTGTCAATGGATTTCAGGGCTTTCAATATGAAGATGGTATGGATTACGTGAAAATCTGCCGGATGAAGGCAAAAAGTGGCGATCCGCTGGTGATTCAGGCGGGTGTATCGGTAACGAGAGAACTGCCCCTGGGTACCCCTGCTGATGTCAAGCGGCAGATTGATTTTCTGGTGGCAAACGGTCCGCCGACCGGACTGTTCTTATCTTTTTCCAGTTCGTGTGCCCCCGGTACACCGCTGATCAATATTGAGACAGCTGTAGCTGGCATGCAGTACTACCAGCAGTATGGACGAAGCTGAAATATCTGTCCGGGTTAATCCCATCCTGAGGTGCGTATCCATTTGAACAATCAATGTAAAATATACGGCAAGTATCAGGAAACGAGGCAGACTGGAGGAACAGTATGATAAACAGAAAAATTCGAATAGGAGTGTTTGGCGCAGCGCGTGGCCTGACCATGATCCGGGTGCTGGCGAATCACCCGGATGCCGAACTGGTTGCCATTTGTGATCGCTACGAGCCACTGTTTGAACCTTGCCGTCGCCTGGAGCGCGAAACCGGATCGAATATCACCTATTACACGGACTTTGATTCTTTTTTCGAACATGATGTCGATGCAGTTGTCCTGGCCAACTATGCAAATGAACATGCACCTTATGCCAGATCTGGCAACCTGCAGCTCCTTGGCAGAGCAATTACCATTGGGAAATGACTAACGATACTATCAGACTCATTGGATCAAGCATTGCTGATTATTTCTGGATCAAACAGCCTATTTTTCTGTTATACAATACCATTTTCTCAAAAAAGCAGATACATCACCCATTTGTTGGTCAAATCAGGTCGGAAACAGTCAAGTCCATCAGGTTAAGAAGCGTTGTTACCTTGAATTGGTTCTCTTTTGATAGGAAATCAAAGCTTAGTTCTTCGGGACCTATACGTACATAGGGCTTGCTCAACAAACCACTTTTCGAACTCAAAAAGCCAAGCATAGATTCTCCTGCATCGGATTAGATAAGGGAAACTTCCGCATAAACGATACTTTCTCCTGTTTTGTTGAAGCAGCCGGTTCATCATGACACTGATTGCGAATGATCTGGTCTGCATTCATTGCGACGAACTGCATCATGATTTCTGTTTCGCTGGTCTGCTGCAACTTGCACATGATCAGCTCCAGGCAATAGCGGCGCTTGGTTACGCCAAACCAACCTTCCACCTCGTTGCCGCTCTTTGCCTGCGGCACGCTGCTTTCTTTTTTCCTCAGGATCTGTCTGCTTTGGCGGTCTGCCCAATCGTGGCCTAGGTAGAGCGATACCCATCTTTTTGCACCACCGCCTGTTTTCCTGACTCAGATACGCTTTATCTGCCAGAACTCGGGACGGATAACAGCCGAAGCGACGAAGATAGTTCTGACACTGCTCTTGCAGAAGGCTGCCTTCGCTAAAATTATCCCAGCCGATCTTGTCCACAAATCAAAGGCCGTCTTTGACACTGATCGATATCTTGGCGCCAAAAAACTCGACAGGACTGCCAGCTTTGCCGCGGATGACCGGACGCACATAAGGCTGCGCAATGCTGACAATACGGTCGTCTACCCGATGGATCTTCTGCTCAAACATAATCTGCTGTTGACGATAGAGCTTGCGGATCGTCCGCAACTTGCCCTGATCTTGTCCGCTTAACACGCCATGTCCCGGTATGGCCAGCAACTGATCCAGGATCTCGAGATCCTTTCTGACAAACCGCAACTGCTTACCGACGGCTGCTCGCATTTTGTTGTGCTTGACCTTGCGCTGCTTCGCAACGATCAAAAACGCCACCCTGGCTTCCTTGCGGTCTGTTCGGGGTTTGGGCAGGACCTTCCGAAAAGGGTGGAAGACTTGATCAATCAATCCTTCCAGAATCCTTCTGGCATCATTAAGCAACGTCAGGTCTGTTGGATAGCGGATATCCTGTGGTGCACATGTCGCATCCCTATCGGCTTTGTATCGGGTCCGTGGCGACCGCGTAGCCACTTCTCCTGACTTTGACAGTCTGTTTCATAACGGCACGTAAACAGTCTTGTGCTCTTGTGATGGCTGAATCTGAGCCATTCCACTTCGACATCAGGCAGACACTTGAACGTTTTCTTTTCCAGTTCCTTGACCAGCTCGTCGACTTCTATCCTGTTCTTTTTCATCTGTTGGTCAGCTTTACTCGCCAAAGCGGAACTACGTACAACCAGTAAGCGTGTGGGATAACCGTAAACGACCTCTTCAAAACCAATTCCCTGATACACAGCGGCTGACTTGCCTTCATGGTAGCTGCCCAGTTCCTGCCAGGTCTCCTGAGCATAAGCTTTTTGGATCATCCTGCTTTCCAGTTTGTTGCTGAAATTGGCTGGACACCGTGAAACAAATTCAACCCACTTTTCCGGATCCATGAGTGTCCGAAAATGTTCCTCACAGATCAGTTTGCTATCTGCCACAAAGACGCCCGTTTGCGCCATGTCCTGCTGGATGTCTCTGGCATACCGGATAGCCTGACGATTCCACTCAATATCCGAGGTGTGTCCATCCAATGCTTCACTGACCAGCACAATTCCGTCTTCATTGACGATCTGTCCGACAACCACCTGATTGCACTGTGGTCGTCCATCCTTGTTGTAGCCTCGGTCTATTGCCAGCATGTTGGCTCTTTCTCCTGCGTTGAACAAACTCAGATCCACATCATATTCTCCATAGAACGAGATCGTTGTCGTATCGGCATGCAGACGGGTGATGATGATTTTATAGATCGTTCCGACTGTCAAGGCTATGCTTCGATACCAGGCATTACAGCTGTTTTCGCTCATCCGATCCAGCATTTGTCCCAGATTATACTCGTTGATATCTTCACTCCTGATACCTTCTCCAAACAGATAGTCTGTATCCATTCCGTTGAACCGGCTACCCACATGTACCAGGGGTGCTCGCATATCGGAGAATGTCGCCAGTACCATCGCTTTGGCCAACATACCAGGACTGACCTTCCATTGTGACCGATCCCAACTGACGCCTTCATCGATCCGTTCCACAAATCGTATCTCCGTCAGTATGTGATTCGCCAAGGCTATGATCAGTGGTATGGTCACGGGTCAGTATTGATTACTCTCGACTGTTACTGTTCGCCGCATATCGACAACCCCCAGTTTGGTTCTCCTTTCAGCGTATTGTCTATGCGTTACAGCTGTCCTTTTGTTCTCATTAATAATTCATTTCTTTTCTTGCTCAAGGGTGCCGGATGTGGGATAAATAGCTATGTGATATTGCAAAGGTCAACCCTGATCTCTTTTGCCACTGGCAATTGGGCTTACGCCCGACGACGAGATAATAAGAGCCAGATGACGAGGGATTGTCACGTCTGGATCTGTGAGAGGCTCGGAGGGAAGTTCCTAGGGCCTACTCAACGCCTCGGGGTGAGATCCCCCGAGCCTACTCGACTCAGGTAGGGATTGATTATATTTTTTTGCGTCGTTAGGTTTTCCCTGAGAATAATTTCAATTCTCGTATTCATTCTTTCACTGTAAGGTAAATTCCCGTAAACAAGATAATCATATAAGTATTTAATAGCATAATAACCTTGTGAGTATGGATCCTGGCTTATACAAGCTTGTATGATCCCTTCGGACATTAGCGTTTCTACTTTGCTCCAGATTTCGTGACCAATTACTACAATATCCTTTATCTTATAATATTTTACATATTCACCTATGTTACTAAGAGAGGCACCATCGGCATCATAAATACCAGAAACATTACTGATATTATCAAGAAAACCTTTTATCATATTATCCAAATTATCCTTCAAACTTTGGAAATCATAAGAGTACATTGCAACGATATTTATATCTTTATATTTTTGATTGATTATTTTCCTAAAACCTTCTATTTGCTGATGGTATACATAAGATTCCGAGCTGCTATAATTCCCACTAACAATAACTATATTACCTTTCCCGTATAAAAACTTACCCATCAATTCACCTGCAACAATACCGCTTTGCATCATTTGAGGACCTACATAAAATATTCTTTTTGAATCGTTAATATCATCATCGATCGTTACAATGGGAATCCCCTTTACAAAAGCTGAGTCAATACTTTTAATCAGTAATGGATCATTTATTGGAACCAGAATAATTGCATCAATTTTTTCTGCTATTAACTCATCAATTTTTAGAATAAGTTCCTCTATATTCCATAATATTAATTTTTTATAGATTATTTCCAATCCAAAGTCCCGTAATTCATTTCCCGCTACTGTTAGCCCTGATTGGACACAGTTCCAATAAAATTCCGGATATGAATGCAATATAACACCTATTCTCGTTTTTGTTTTCTTTCTCGATAAAGAGCTGGCATTTCTATCGGGTATATAATTATATTGCTTTATTAATTCAAGAACGGCCTCTTTTGTTTCTTTTTTTATATTTGATCTGTTATGCAAAGCCCGATCAACAGTTCCTATTGATACTCCTAATTCATCTGCTATTTTTCTAAGAGTTATTTTCTCCATTCTTACCCTCAATTCATTTAATAACTAATATAATCCTATAAACGGCAAGTAGTGACAATTAAAACCTGAAGAGCAATCAATCGCAGTACTTTGACAATTGAATATGGTAAAAATATTTTACAAAAGAAAACAGGCTGCCTGAGATCTGGTAAAATGTAATTGCAACACAACATAAACACCATAAAGTACCGCCTGCACTATGAGTTTAGCACAGAATCAGTCCAATTTGAACCGCCAGAACAAGATTTTACCTGCCAAATTTGACAACACAACGGTCACCGGGTATGCCTCCCTGGGTTATCTGGAAAACTTTAAGCAGAAGATCGGCTTCCGCCAACTGCTCGAATCAGGGATATCTTACAACAAATACCATAATGCCCGATTCACCACCGCCGACACGCTTAAATTCATGGTAGATGCCACAATTCAGGGCTTCTCCCGCTTCAATCATATGGATGAGCTGCGCCGGGACAATGCCTATCTCAAGCTTAAAGGCCAGGATCCCAGTGAAAAGGTCTGCCGTGATCTGTTGCTGAATCTGCCAGCCCGGACCGCTTCAGAACTTCGACTGCTCAATAAGCAGCTTTTGGCCAGGAAAGCTCAGTCTGAGGGTTGCCGCTCGGTTGTTCTCAACATCGACGACACCGTCTGCACGGTCTATGGCGATCAGGAAGGCGCCGGCGTCGGCTACAACCCCAAGAAGAACGGTCGGCAATCCTTCAAGGAAAAGGTCGGGATTCTGGCTTCAACCAACGAAGTAATCAACCTGACACTGGAAAACGGCAAACACCATACCAATTTCGAGTTGGAAGCTTTTATCCACAAGTGCCGGCTGCTCCTGCCGGAACAATGGCACCTGACCCGTGTCCGGATCGGCTGTGGTGGCTTTGACATCGACAACCTGAGCTATCTAGATGAAAAAGATCTGGAATTCGTGATTAAGTGCAAGAAATATGCCGGTATCTGGACGATTATCCGGACGGTCAACAGTAAACCGCACCTGTATCCATGGACTGCCATTGTTGAAATGTTCTCGGTCAATGAGATCCAGGCCAAACTCCCCAAATGGGAAAAGACCTATCGGTTTGTTCTGGTTCGGAAACCCGTCCCGGCCAAAAACGACAAGCAGATCAAAATGGCGGGTGTCGATCCTTACGAATACCAGGTTATTGTGACCAATATCGATAATTTGACCGCGGAAGAGATCTTTCACGAATACAACCAGCGCTGCGATATCGAAAACAAGATCGACGAACTCAAGGATGGCTTTGCATTTGACCAGAACAGCCAGAGAAACAAGAAGTGTAACGAGCTGTTCCTGCTAATGAAGATGCTGGCCTACAATATCCACAACTGGTTCAAGTCGGCCATTCTGCCGGAAGGCTGGATCCATTATGAGATCCAGACGATCCGCCGCAAGTTCTATCATCTGGCTGCGAATATCTGCGGCCAGGGCCGATACCGACATATCCGGTATGCTTGCGATCAGGTGATTGCAGCCATGATCACCGTGGTGATCGATCGATTGCGACGATTTCAATTAGCCTGACCTACAGTAGCTCTGATCAATGACTGATCCGCCTCGCGACGGCTTGCTTAAGATTCTCGAAAAGTGGTAGCCTGCTGCATTTCAATCAGTCAACGTGATGATTTGGTTCAATTTTCATCATTATTCAATTATCAAGGTACCGCTATTGTCGGTTTTCAGGTCCAAGTAACTGCCAAATGCTCTGATTCCGTATAATTTGACTGTTACTTGCCGTTTATAGGATAAATAAAATTGTTATCGGTAACGTTCGCTATATATAGTATTATCACATTTATAACTCGTTATCAAGCAATAACAGTTATGAGGCAATTGCGCTGTGACTATTATTTGGAGAGAGGGGCGAGCGGGTACCGGAAGCAGACGCTGGTATCCTATCGAAAAGTACTGCTAAGACACTTGCCAGTTAGAATCATACCACAAGACATAAGGGAACAAGACTTGAAAGGCACAGAAAACAAACCATCCAGTGGTTCATTGACTTGTGACACTGCCGAATCTTGGCTTGGTTCAAGCGGTCCTGACCAGGCTGCGCATCAGATCAGGTTGTTTCTGCCTGATTCGACCTAATGCCATCGTCAACATCAGGATCAAAGCAAGGCTGCAGTGCATCGTCATCTTCTTTTTCCCACGAATTGTATGCTTGTCAAAACCCAGACTGAAATCAAGTCGGCCATTGACTCGTTCCACAGACGTGCGGTGATTGTTCTCTCTTTCACATTTGTAACTACTGCGGGCCACCGCCGTGAAAATGCGATAATCTGTCTCAAGCGGTATTCTTACACCACCCTGGCAGGGACAACGTCCATAACTGGCACACTCGATACCATAGGCCTTGGCGGGACATTTCTTGCGCAGACAGTTTCTTGTGCTTTCATAACCATCACAGATCATGGTTCTTCTGATACCGCCTTGAAGGTCATAACAGAAGACTTGTCCCTGCTCATTGTAATTGACAGTCTTGTAACCCGGTACCTCTTTCTCATTTTCACTTTTCCACAGCCGCCTGGTATCGATTATCGGTTTAATCAGGAACGGCTCATCCATCAGCTTGTTAATCGGCTTGCTGTCATCATAGCCTTTGTCTGCTGATAAATATCTGCACTGTTTTGCTATTTTAGCTTGTTCTGCTGCCAGCTTATCCACCAGATTGTGTCCCTCGATCACATCGGAATCAGCCGCCGGTGTCACGTGATAACAGGCCAGCAGTTCATAGGTCGCATCAACAATCAGATGCAGTTTGAACCCAAAGCATTTGACGACTTTCTCCCACGGTGTTCCATCCTTGTGGATACCATGGTATTTCTTCATGCCCAAGTTTGCATCGGTATCTCTGCGCCTATCCTCTTTTGTATGCTTGTTCTGATGTTGGGCATAAGACTGAATATACTTGCTGTCCATGGCCAGACGCTGACCGAAATCAGGCAGAACAGCCATCTGGTCCTTGACCAAAGTGGTAAAGATCAGATCCAGTTCTTCCTGATGCTGCAGCAGCCGGGCAATAAACCGACTGTAATTATGTACTTGGGGTACCTTGTTTATATGATCGAATCCGCATAGGTAGCGTAACTGGACATTTCTATTCAGTTCGCGAATCAGTGAAGCGGTGCTGGGATGTTGGAAAACTATCCCTGCAAGGATACTGTTCCAAACGGATCGGATCGGATAATCATCACGGCCTCTGCCTCTTTCGCTTTCCAGGCTGCTCATGAGCTGTTCATCGGGTAGATTCTCCAGAGCGAGTTTCAATCTTTCCAGATCACCGAGAATTTCTATGTCATCCTGCCACTTGAAAAGAGAAATCTGTTGTATAATAGCCATGGAAGCAATCTCCTTTGTTGTAGTGTTTGCAATGGTTTCAACACTTCTATTGTAACAATATTAAGGGATTGCTTCCATTCATTTTGTCATACTGGGTGGAATTTCATGTTTCCCTTTTGATACTATTATAAATTCAGCCTTGTTCAGGCTTTTTCTGGTAGAAAAATATCTTTGCACGTCCCGCGCGCCCCTCTCCCTCAGGCCTCTCACAACAGCGCAATTACCTCGTTATTATAATGATCCCATTTCACTTGATTCGTCATCACGGAAAGCTCGTTAAGCAGCATATAGCCTGAAATGGCCCTTACATATGTTAACGATAACGTCATAATAAATTTTTAAAATGTATAAATTAATTGAACAAAATGTCTATATTATACTGATATAAAATCTAAAAATGAAAAATAAAACTATTGCACTCACGATATTCTTATGTTATTATGTTGTAAAATGTTATCGTTAACGTTTACCACCTAAGAAAAAATATTTAGTTAACAAGCAACTGGTTTAAACCCACTGGCTTTCAGCCAGTAAATCCTTT
>JAWSUP010000117.1:0-11000 GCA_033549405.1 Bacillota bacterium
CTTAATTTCTTGCTCTTTCATATGTTGCAGGGTATAATTTTCAGGAAGTTAAGGTTGTTAACAATTAGTTGGTTAATCCTTCGGGTGAACAATAGAACAAATTATTGATTAACAGCCCCTCAAAAACCTCTTCAACATGTGATGACTTCTTAGGCCGAGAATATTAATGATGACCGAAGTTTTGCTCCTGCCGGGATTATTATCCCGTGAGAGAGGAGATGCAATCGCATGAACAAAGTTGTTGTCATCAACGGCAGTCCGAGAATGGAAAAAGGCAATACGGCCATGCTTCTGGAATCGTTCATCCAGGGGATGGAGGCAGCCGGTGCGGAGATCGACCAGTTTTTTCCCAGTCGGATGAGCATTCAGCCTTGCACCTGTGGCAGTATGCATTGCTGGTACGATGTGCCGGGTCAATGCTGCATCGAAGATGATATGCAGCAGCTCTACAGTTTGTTCGAGCTGACGGATATTCTGGTTCTGGCCATACCGGTATATATTCCGGTTCCGGGCGATATGCAGAACCTGATCAACCGCCTCTGCCCGATCATCGATCCCCATCTGGAGTTCAGGGACGGGCGGACTCGCGCCCGCTTTCGCGAGACAATCACCATCAGCAGGATCGCGTTGTTGACAACAAGCGGCTGGTGGGAGAAAGAGAACTGCGATACCGTTGTCCGGATCGTCAGGGAGCTGGCTGAAGATGCATCAGTGCCTTTCGCCGGGGCTGTTGTTCGCCCGCATGTAACCATGATGAAGGCAAAAGGTATTCTGACGGATGAGGGCAACGCCATCCTGCAGGCTGTAAAAGAGGCCGGACATGCCCTGGTGACGCAGGGCATCATCCCGGACAGCCTGCTGGACGTGATCAGCCGCCCGCTGATCGCTGAAGAAGATTACAGAAGGCGGCTGAACGCCGAGCGCAGCCTGGCATCGCGGCTGACCGGCCAGATCCATTGAAGATCGATGGAATTTCTGATATAATGAGAGAGCGGTCAGATATTTATTAGAAAGATCGCAAGACATGGGGGCGTACTGGTTTCGACGGGGTCGTTGAGACTGGGGAAGCGGGTAGAGGATCCTCGTAGGCCTCTTTAAAAAACGGGGAACTTTTTAATTGCCAATAAACCGGCACTCGTAGCTGCTTAAACCAGCTTCCGTCAGCCCATCCGATCTGCTGGATGGATCTCTGGCGTCAGATAGCAGACCTTACCTGTTAGCAGGTTAAATAGGTAAACGGATCAGGATGAGCCTGGCTCCTGATCTGTATAACAGGCTACCGGACCGCCAATGTTTGTCAATGGACATGGCGAGAGGGGAATACTCCAAGCATTGACTGCACCCGGAGATGCTCCAGAGGATAAGGTTTCGGACAGGGGTTCGACTCCCCTCGCCTCCACCACGGAAAGCCCTGAGACTGTAAGGTTTCAGGGTTTTTGCTTATCATCGGGTAATTGTTTTGTACTTGTTTTGCGAGGATGGTATAAAAAACAGCGTCGACAGCGGCAGCAAGCTAAAACTATGATATGCTATACTAGAAACGCGAAATACTGTATAAAAAATACTGCAGCTTGTATAATAGTATAAGGTGAAACAGAATGCAGAGTCGATAATAAAGGATCAGATATGATTATTGCAGGCAAAGCGGAATTAAGAGATATACTTAAAGGAAAAATCATCTTATTAACCGGAGCAGGAGGCGGCATTGGTTTTGAAGCCGCAAAGGCTTTTGCCTATATGGGAGCTCAGATAGTGATCGCTGAAATTGATCATAATAAAGGCTCTTTTGCAGAAAACTATATAAACAGCAATTTCCAAAATAAACTTGCAAAATATTACGAAATTGATTTGGCAAATGAAAAGCAGTTAAATGGCATGGTAGATTTTATCATACAAAATTACGGCTGTCCTGATATAATTTTTAACAATGCCACCATTACAAAGATAGGAGCCGTTGATGCTGTCGAAATCGAATTTTGGGATAAAAGTTATGCAGTAAACCTAAAAGCACCGTTGTTGTTGACACAAAAATTCTTGCCTCTCATGAAAATGCGGCAAAGCGGCACAATAGTCTTTGTATCCTCATCTGGTGCATCACCGTATATGGGAGCGTATGAAGTATTCAAAACAGCTCAAGTGGAGCTTAGCAATACATTAGCTATGGAGCTTGAGAACAGTGGCGTATATACGTTTACAATAGGACCTGGACTGGTTAAGACGGAAACCGCAATGAATGCCATTGAAATTGTTGCGAAAAGCATGGGTATAAGCACTGATGAGTTCTATGAAATGAACAGACAGCATATTATAGATGCTGAAAGTGCAGGAACTGGATTTGCATTATCGGTCATAAATCCGGAACGTTATCATGGACAGGAAATAGGTTCAATTCAAGTATTAATGGACTATGATATTTTTGCAGACAACAAGACGGCTGAAGATAAACTTAAAATGAAAATGACTAAAGATGAAAGTGGCGCCTTATTGGAACTATTAATAAAAATACAAGAAGCATTTGAGCAGCAATACGCCGGTTGGCGCGATATGAATATCTTTGAAAGACAATGGGTATTAAGAGATTTCAAAAAATCTATGGGTATGTCAGCAGAACAAGCCTGCGAAAAACTAAACATGATGCTTCAACAGGCACAGTCTGACATATCAGATGTTATGGATGAGCATTATTTTTTCAGTAAGCTTTGCAACTACTGGAAACATCAAATGCAATTGTTGCATGGGTATGAGAAGGATAAAAACAAACTTGCAGAGAACACAAAGATCATCAACGTTTGGATAAAGGATATTGAGTGTTTGCTAAACTACATGAAATGACCATTTTATCGCGGCATCAATATTCATCTTTTTCCATGAAGTGAACAACGGGCATAAACATACGATTAGAGCACTTCTATAGTATGACTTTTCACCTGTTTTTTTTGATGCTATTATAAAAACAGGTTACAAGAGAAGTTATCATCTTCAAGCTTGATAGATTGGGACGTATTTGAGACGGGAGGAGAACCAGCATGAAAACTGAAGTTATTTATTTGTCCAAGACAGGGCACTCGCGCAAAATTGCCCGGGCTATTGCCGCAGAATTCCACAACCCGCCAGGGGATATCAACGGCAATCCAAGGCTGAGCGATGTGGATCTGCTCTTCATCGTGGGCGGCATCTATGGCGGAGTCAGTTCCCCGAAGATGCTGGAATACGCGGGCAAGCTCAAAAACACTTATGCTAAAAGGGTGGCACTGGTCACAAGCTGCGCCAGCGCCAAAATGAAACAGGATCAGGTCAGGACGATTCTGGAGCAGAATGGTATTGTGGTCATGCCAGATGAGTTCGTCTGCCGGGGCAGTTTTTTGTTCTTCCACCTCGGTCATCCCAGCAAGAAAGAAGTGGCAGACGCTGTTGCATTTGCTAAGAGAATGGTTCAGACTGTCCAAGACCAGTGACCGGGAGCGATGACCAGAGGCAAATCGATTTAATGCTGATTTACTCGAAGTCAGCATCTGTGAAAGGCATGGTCATACATGTATTTTGAGTTGTCTATCGATATTAATGCGTCGCCAGATGTTGTCTTTGCATTTTTGCGGGATAAGGACTTGCATCAACAGGAAAGAGGTTCGCCTGTTCTGCTTTTGCAGAAAACCACAACTGAGCCTGTCGGAGTCGGTACCAGATATCGCGAAGTTGTCAGGATGCTGCCATTTGTAAAAGGTGAGATTCTCTCCCGGATCACACACTATGATCCGCCCGACTGTCTCGAGGAGGATTTTGCCGGCGCAGGCATGACAGGGCATCTCACGTATCGGATTCTGGTGGACAACGATTTGACACGCCTGATTCAACAGCAGCGTTTTCAATTTATCTGGCCTCTGCGGTTGCTGTCTCCACTGATCCGGTTAACCTTGGGCAGACGACTGCAAGCACGGCTCGAAGATATCAAAAGGTTCCTCGAAAGTAAAAAAACGATTGACTAAGTCTCTTATTCGGAAAGGTGTTCATATGAAGATCATTAACCTTGAAACGTGGAACAGGCTGACGCACTATCAGTTTTTCAAGAGGATGGACTATCCGCACTACAATATCTGCGTCACGCTTGATATAACGAAATACCTGGCGATGATCCGAGCGATGAAACTTCCTTTTTACTATGCTTTCATTTTCACTGCTTCGACTGTCATGAATCAATTTGAGAATTATCGCTATCGGATTCGCGGTGACCAGGTTGTTTTGCATGATCGGATTCATCCTTCGTTTTCCGACCTGTCAGATGATACGGATCTGTTTAAAATGGTGACAGTCAATCTGGAAGGCACGATTGATACATTTTCCAGGAAAACAAAAGAAAAAGCGGACAAACAAACCGCGCATTTTATTTACACAGAAGTAGAGGGCAGAGATGATCTGATCTACATCACCTGCATCCCGTGGGTGTCTTTTACTAACCTGTCACATACGATATCCTTTAATCCGGATGACTCCGTTCCCAGACTGGCCTGGGGCAAGTACTACCAGGAGGACAATAAAATCCTGCTGCCATTTTCTGTTCAGGCGCATCACGCGTTTGTCGATGGCGTGCATATGGGAAAATACATCAACGCATTGCAGGATCAAGTCAATGACACTGAACTGTGAGGCGTTCAGAGGATTGCCGATAACATGCCGCGCCTATGTCAGTATTTCGTGGACAAAGCGGCTGTTTTCTTCGATCTGGTCTTTATCGCGCTGGAAAACGCCGACAATGACACAGTCGTCTGGTTTGATGTTGCTGAAGGCTTCCGCATAATTGGCCCGGACATCGGCCGGTGTGGCGCATCTTCTGGTAGCGCCCATGATTTTGAATGCGAGGGTGGGTTTGGCGGTTTGCCGGATCGTTTCATACATGACCGGAATGTCTTCGGGGCAGAACTGTTCGCCGGCGTTGGCGAGGCCTGTGATGGCACTGCTGACACGCTCGTTGCGTGCCAGGTCATATACACAAGCCATGTAGAAATCGACATCCCACTGCTCATCTTCACAGCGCCGGATTACCTCCGGCTTATGCGTGCCCAGACCGACCGGCAAGCCGGAAGCCCGCATAATTTTGATACGTTCTTTCAGTTCGTCTGTTTTTCCTGCCTGGTACAGGTTATCAGTCACAGTACCATGATGATAAATGGCAACAGCGCTCGGATCAGCGGCAATTTGCCGGATATTGCCGGCGAAGCTGGCCACTTCGCTTGCCGTTTGGGCGATCCAGTTGAGCTTGCCGCCTTCATTTCTGAACTCGCGCAGGATACGCATGATGTGCTGGTCAGCCCGCAGCTGGACGGTGT
This sequence comes from Bacillota bacterium, assembly GCA_033549405.1. GTDB lineage: Bacteria > Bacillota > Clostridia > Saccharofermentanales > UBA5734 > JAAYBY01. The sequence goes on from JAWSUP010000117.1 coordinate 5,322, forward strand.
TGATGCCACAAGCCACGCAGCGATGCAGCGCCTTCTTGATGTTATCTGTCGTGTAATAATCGCGCATCTGCTCATCCAATTCGTGGCTGACATGGCTGTTGCCGCTAAAGGGATTGCCGCCGATGATCAGCCGGGTCAGTTCCAGGCCACAAAAATGAGCAACAGGCAATCTTTCATTCATGGGACACCTCCGGTTACATGGGGTTTGACTGTGTTTTGTTATTAAGTGGCTGCTTCACAGCAGCCACTCAAACTAGATTACATTATACTACAGATCGGCGAAACCGCGCGTGACTTCGCTGTGCAGCAGGTGTCAGTTGACGCGGTCTTTGCGGTCATGCTACAATGTGACCTGCTGGTCATATGCGTTTCAGATGATGATGCACACGGAGGTTGACATGAAGAAAAGGCTGACAGCACTGCTGACTTGCTTAATTGTTCTCATTTTACATGCTTCTGTTTTTGCCGCAGAAGGACAAACCCCCTCAGGTGTTCATTTTGAGAACATCGAGTCGTTCGTCGACAATTATGTGTCAGAATACATCGGACAGACTACACCTGGTTTGGCGGTCGTTGTGATCAAGGATGGTGAGATCCTTTTTTCCAAAGGATATGGATATGCTGATATCGAAAGCGGTCTTTCTGTTGATCCCGGACGCACTGTCTTTGAGTATGGTTCAGTCAGCAAGCTGTTTGTCTATACTGCCATTATGCAGCTGGTCGAAACCGGCAGCCTTGAGCTCGATGCTGATATACGTACATATTTGCCGGCCGGCTTTTTACGCAAACTGCGCTATGAAGATCCTGTTACATTGCTTCATGTGATGAGTCATACAACTGGTTTTGAAGATTATTTATTTGATGTGGTCGTTACGTCAAACATCCGCCAGGGATTTGATCAGACACTGCAAACCGGCCAGCCCTGGCAAGTCTATAAACCCGGAACAGTCAGCGCCTACTCAAATTATGCAGTAGCCCTGGCAGCATCTATTGTGCAGGATTTGGCCGGGCAAGAATTTTATACCTATGCGACAGACAAGATCATGCTGCCATCAGGCATGGACAGTACCGCCGCTCAATCGGATCTTGGTGATAAGCCCTGGCTGGCACAGGATAAGGCGACAGGTTATTTTCCGCTTGGCGACGGTTCCTTTAAAAAGGGTGATTGGAGCTATATTCCACTCTATCCTATTGGCGGTGTCAATGGGACGGCTGAAGATCTGGCCAGATTCGCTATTGCCCTGATGCCGGCAGACGGGTCGCCCGGACCGCTGTTTCAAAATCGTGACACTCTGGACAAGATGTTGTCACAAAGTCATGCGATGGGACCGGGTCTCACAGGATTCGCCCATGGGTTTATTGAATACGACGGCCGCTATCGAGGCTATGGGCACGGCGGCAATACGGCTTGCTTCACAGCACAGATGAACATTGTGCCGCAAGAACAATTCGGTGTGATCGTCCTGACCAACGCTGCCAGTGAAATGGATTTAACCGAAGGATTGACAAAGGCTCTGCTCGGAGAAAACCAGATACAGACTCCCGCCGGCGAAAATTTGCCGGATGCAGCAAACGTCGCCGGAACCTATATCAGTGCCCGCAGATCTCATAACAGTTTTTTGAAACTGTATGGCTTCATGTCTCTTTTAAATGTCCGGATGTTAAGCACTGATACGATTGAAATTGACTTTGCAGGACAATCAGCCCGGTATGAGCAAATTGCGCCATTTACCTTCAAACAGACTGAAGCGGATGGTGCTCTCTTTCGATACAACTTTAAAACCGTCTATTTTGAGGTAAATAGCGGTGCTGTTCACAGGATGTCAGGCGACTTCCTGCCGTTGCCTGCAGGACACACCATGCCCTGGCTTTGGGCTGATGCTGTAGCGACAGTTGTCTGTGTGCTGTTCTTTTTGTTTGTGCCTTTTGTTATTCTGATCCGTTCTCTGCGCCGGCGCAAGATGAATGCCGGTTCACCTGTCCTCGATCGACGCACACAGGCAGCATATACGATATTTGTGTTGTCTGGAACGGCACTGCTATGCAATAACGTTATACTGGTTTGGCGGATGCTCAGCAACAACTACCGGTCGTTTGCTGAAGTATTGCCTCAGATCGTGATCAATGATGCGCTTGGCCTGATTGCGATTGCAGCAGGTATTGCAACTGTTATCTCTGGCAAAAACAGACCATCAAAAAAACAGCGTGCATTTTTTGTGATTTCTGCTGTTTTGATGGCTGTTTTTATCGCTGTTCTTATAAAATGGCAGTTCATTGACGTGTCAATACTGACCTGATGACGGATTATGGGGCAGTCATGCAGCTGCTGCCTGACCGCAAACGAAAACGTGCGACCGGACGCTCACCCTTTTCCCAGCAGGTGATTGATGAACTGCTGCGCCCTTCTGCCGGACCGGTTGCCATGCCAGAGGGCCCATTGCTGCGCTTCTGCGAGCAGTTCATCGTCGGTCAGAGTAATCTCAGGGTATTTCCGGGCGATTCCTTTAACAATCTCCAGATACTCTTGCTGCGATGGCCGGTCAAACCGGATCGTAATGCCAAACCGGTTCACCAAAGATATTTTTTCTTCTGCTGAGTCCGTGTAGTGGATATCGTTCTCTGAGGCCGGTTCGTTGCGGTCTGACCAGGTTTCCTTGATCAGGTGCCTGCGGTTGGATGTCGCATAGATCAGGACATTGTCCGGGGTGATTTCCATACCGCCCTCAATGATCGCTTTGAGGTACTTGTATTCAGTTTCAAAGTCTTCGAAAGAAAGATCGTCCATGAAAATGATGAATCGATAATTCCGGTTCTTGATCATGGAGATGACGGCGGCCAGGTCTTTGAATTGATGCTTGTAAATCTCGATCACGCGCAGTCCATAACTGTGATACGCATTGAGAATCGCCTTGATGCAAGTGGACTTGCCGGTGCCGCTGTCACCATATAGCAGCAGGTTGTTAGCCCGCTTACCCTGAATGAAGCTTTCTGTGTTGTCTGTCAGCGTTTTTTTCTGCGATTCATAGCCGATCAGATCGTCAAGGCTTACCTCTGTCGTGTTCGTGATCGGTTCAAGTTCGATATTGCCCTCAGTTCCCCTGATGCGGAACACCTTGTTCATGCCGAACTTACCAACCCCGTGGACCTTGTAAAATTCTGTGACAATCCTGAAAATCTCATCTTCATCCTGTGCGTTTGCTATGGCATCACTGAGCGCCCTGACTTTGTCGCTGACCGATTTGTTGTATTTCTTCTGATCTTTTTTGATCGCGTGGTAATTGCTGATGATGGAAAAGCAATCGATCTGCAATGCATGCTCGATTTTACTGAAGTCATAGTCGAATAACTCCTTGAAAGCCCGAAAGTCATTTCTGGCGAGCAGATTGACACTGCCGGATTGGGCCCCGATTTTTTCACAGGTCAGGCTGAACGGGTTTTCGGTAGTCGCCAACAGCCAGGCCAGGTAATTATGCCACAGATTCTTATCGAAGCCATAGACGGTAGCCAGGTCCAGCAAACGGTGGATCTGAACAAAAATTTCCGTTGTAAGTGCCTCTATATCCTCTTCACCAGCATAAAAACGGCGGCTGATATCCGCCAGTTGAAATAAAATCCCGTCCTTGTCAAGATTGCGATAGACGATCAGCCTGGCAATAATTCGGTGCATCGTGAGTGGCCTCCTGTACCTGTTGACTGATTTTCAGTATAACAGAAATACCTGAGTGGCTGTTAAGAAATTAGTTGGTCTTATCCTAAGCTGCTGGATCAGGGCTGACTATGTTATGATGTGGATATTGATGGATACGGAGGGTGATGTTTATGTCAGATGCAGAGAAGAAAACAGAAAAAAACAGGTCCGGTCACGCGATACCGGAAGCCGATGACATCATTGAGGCCATAAAAGAGATCTGGAAACGGGGCAATGCCAGCCGGTTGGATATAGAAAAAGACGGACGAAGTGTCCTTTCCGTTTCTCTGGTTGTGGGGGCGATCGGGTTTGTCCTGGTGCCGGTTGCTGCTTTGATAGGCATCGGAGCGGCGCTTATAACCGAATATATCGTCAAGATCACACTCGATGATGGAACGGTCATTAACGTCAACGAGTTTGCTGTCACACGCAAACAGACAAAAACGCCGCATGACGCTAAAGATGTGACACCGGATCCAGAGCCGGAACAGAGGACGGAGTGATAGCCGGAATAACTGCCTGAACAGATGAGGTGGCATGAAAATGGATTTGTTGCCAGCAGCCTTTATCATCAGTATTGTTGGCTATCTATTGGGCAGTATCAACACGGCCGTCATCGTCTCGCGCCTGCTATTCAAGGAAGATATCCGCCGGCAAGGTAGTGGCAATGCCGGAATGACCAATATGCTGCGTATTTTCGGCAAAAAGGCCGCTATCCTGACCGCCCTGGGAGATTTTAGCAAAGCAATCCTGGCGGTTATTCTGGCTCGTCTGGTTATACAGCTGTCGCCAGACCAACTGTTTGTAGACCCCGGTTATGTTACCGGATTGTTTGTCTTGATTGGACATATCTATCCTGTCTTTTTTGGCTTTAAGGGAGGCAAAGGTGTCATGCCGGCGCTGGGCGTTGTGCTCATGGTCAATCCGCCGGCTTTTCTTGTCTTGTTAATCATCGCCATTCCGATCCTGCTGATTTTCCGGACGATGTCGATCGTGTCGCTGGTTAGTGCTGTCCTTTTGCCGGTGGTGATCCTGGCTATCGGTCTTGTCCGTCTCACCATGCCGATCTGGGAGATCGTGTTGACCCTGGCCTATGCAGTTCTGGTGATTGTGTCCCATCGGGAAAACATCAGAAGGCTGTTCCGGCGAGCGGAAAATCCGTTTTGGCGGTAATGGAAAGAATTTGCTTGTCTGGGCTTTATAAATTTCCCAGTCAGGTCGGCCGGCGTATTTCTTTTCCAGCATGGGGACACCTGAGACATAAAGCAAAAACAAGGTTATCAGCAGGGGACTGACGATCAGCCAGATATAACGGCCGTCACTCATGGCCATGATGAAGATGCCCCACCAGAGTGTGGCCTCACCGAAGTAGTTGGGATGCCGGCTGTATCGCCACAGCCCGCAGGTTATGAGCTTGCCGCGATTGGCCGGATTGGCTTTGAACCGCTTGAGCTGCCTGTCTCCGATCGTTTCAAAGGCGAATCCGCAGAGCCAGATGATAAGACCGGCTGTTGTCAGCAGGTTCCAGCCCGCCTGGTCCTGCAGGTTGCGCACGATGGCCGGCAGGTTGATAACCAGGCTAAGCACCAGTTGCAGCACATAAATCTGAACGAACATCCGCAGATAGAACGTGGATGGATTCCAGTTTTGACGCATGTTGGCATAGCGGAAATCTTCCGGTTTGCCCAGGTTTCGCCGCGCCAGGTGCCAGGTCAGGCGCAGACCCCAGACTGCGACCAGAACCGTGATGACGAGGGGAACCGGTCCTTGCGGTTTGCCCAGGAAGTATGAAACAGCTGCTGAGACGACAAAACCCAGTCCCCAGGCGATATCGACCAGGCCATTGTTTTTCTGTGATTGGGCGATTGCGAATGTAAGGACAAAAAATGCCAATAAGATCAGGGAAACAACCAGGTAAGCCATCTTGCGCTACAACTTTCTACTTTGATGTTTGTTCAATAAATGCCACAGCCACGCAACCTTGTCCGGCA
>JAWSUP010000118.1:0-10920 GCA_033549405.1 Bacillota bacterium
GAGAAGCTCTTAGGCGTCCAGATCATCGGGTACGAAGGCGTCGACAAGCGGATCGACGTGTTCGTCACCGCCATGACGGCCGGCCTCTCTGTGTCCGACCTCTTCCACCTTGATCTGGCATATGCCCCGCCTTTTTCCACCACCAAGGATCCGGTTCTCTATACCGGCATGATCTTGGACAACGCACTCCATCGCGGGCGGGAGTTGCTCACGGCTGATGCCCTGGCAGCCATTTCACCCGACGAGATCCAGGTTGTGGACGCACGTGTAGAGAAGCAGTACGGCGAGTGCCATGTCGACAATGCAGTCAGCATGCCACACAATGCACTGCGCGAACGAATGGCGTCGCTCGACAAGGATAAACCGGTCGTGACCTACTGTAACAAGGGGACAACAGGCAATGCGGCCCAAAACATCCTGATCAATCACGGCTTCAGAAAAGTGTACAATCTGTCCGGTGGACATAAACAATATCAGGCATGTAAAAAAAATAAAAAAGGTAAGGTATAAAGCAATGTCAAAAACGTGGTATCCCGTCATCAATTATGAATTGTGCATTGAGTGCGGCAACTGCATCAAGAAATGTGGACACGATGTTTACAACAAAACAAAAGCTCCGCGACCGGTTGTCGTTTTTCCGGATGGCTGTGTGCAGGGCTGTCATGGCTGTGGCAACCTGTGTTCTGCGGGGGCTATTGAATATGTTGGAGAAGCCAGTCAGGCAGACAGCATTTCCTGCAATTGTGATTGTTGACCAGAACTGGCCAGGCAATATCTAAACAACCTCTAAAGAACAGGAGGCATCATGACTTCAGAAGAAGAAAAAAAGGCTAATCAATCCAGCATCAATAACATCGAAACCGTCAGCGAGTATCAGCAAAAACGGGAAAGCAAAAAACTGTTGCGGATTCTTATTCCAGCCCTGATCGTTGTGGTCGCTGTCGGCCTCTATTTGTTGAAAAACCCGATCGGCACACCGGCTGAAACAACAATCGATCCGGCTAAAGGCATCTATGCTTCCGCTGAATTTGACCTGGACGCAACATTAAACTTTGACCTGGACAAGATCCTGTCATATGGGCTTCCGGTCATCATCGACTTTGGCGCGGATTCATGTGTTCCATGCAAGGAGATGGCGCCTGTTCTGGTGGAGTTGAACAACGAGCTGCGCGGCAAGGCGATTGTCAAATTCGTCGATGTCTGGAAGAACAACCAGGCAGCGGCAGGTTTGCCGCTGGAGGTCATCCCGACCCAGTTCTTCTTCAACGCCGATGGCACACCCTACGTACCAGCCGATGAAGAGGCTGCAGCCAGAAACGGCTTCATCATGTACGAGATGCGAGATTCGGGCGAGCATGTCTTTACGGTCCATCAGGGTGGTCTCGACAAAGAAACCATGCTGGAAGTGCTGAAAGAGATGGGCATGGAATGATCAATGATTGGCTTGAACAACTCAGCACATTAATCGCTGGAAATTACTTACTTGCCCCGCTTTTGGCCTTGCTTGGCGGCCTCCTGACAGCATTCACACCCTGTTCGCTGTCCAGTGTCCCGCTGGTTATCGGGTATGTCGGCGGATATGCCGGCAATGATACAAAAAAGGCCTTCCGCTATTCTCTAACTTTCTGCGCCGGCATGGCGGTCACGTTCACCGCCCTGGGTCTGGCTGCATCACTTCTGGGACGGCTGATGCAGTTTACGGGCTCATGGTGGTACCTTATTCTGGGATTTTTGATGATCCTTATGGCCTTACAGACCTGGGAAGTGATCAACATTATCCCGCAGTCTGCCCTGATGAATAAGAATTATACACGCGGCTATCTCGGCGCTGCTATCGCCGGCTTATTAGGCGGTCTGTTTGCCTCACCCTGTGCCACCCCGGTTCTGATCGCCCTGCTTGCCGTTGTAGCCCGCGAAGGTAAGATCCTCATGGGCGTCGTGCTGCTGCTGTTTTATTCGATCGGCCACAGTATTCTTCTCATGATCGCTGGAACGTCGGTCGGCTTTGTCAAACAACTGTCAAAATCCGAACGCTATGGCAAGGCCAGCCAGATCCTGAAGATCGTCATGGGCAGCGTCATTTTAGTCCTGGGATTCTATTTGCTCTATCTGGGCTTTTAAGGAGCCTGGTATGTATTAGCAACTCACAAATAGCCTGGCAGCTTCGTTATTCCCAGTGGCTTTATGCCACGAAGAATCTTACGGGTCAAGCAGTTTTTCACTGCTTCGTGGCTCTCTCGGGCCACAACTATATTGTATTAGGAGGAAATTAAAATGGAAATCAAAGTAGTCGGACCTGGATGCAAAAACTGCAAGAACCTGCTGAAAGCTACAGAGGAAGCCGTCAAGGAACTGGGCGCGGATGCCCAGATCATCTATGTGACCGAAATGGCGGACATCGTCGCCACTGGCATCATGCGGACACCGGGCCTGCTTATCAATGGCAAAATCAAAGTCATGGGCAGGGTTCCGGCAGTCAAAGAGATCAAGCAGATGATCACAGACGAAATGTAATCAGCTCGCTGTTACCCCTGTTACTTCGCTAAAATGGAATGATTGCTATATTTTGGTTACAGACGTGTCTTTTGAATGATGATACCTTGTTTACTTATCTTGTAAGGAGATGATACGTATGAACCGAAAACTTCTTTTTGTTTTGTTGATGATCATTCCGATGGTCTTGTCTTCTACATTGACTTATGCAAAGCCAATGACTTTCACAACGCACATGTCCAGAGAACTGCCAGATGTTGAGACCCTTGGACAGGGACAATCAATATTTAAGGTCAGTGCTGATGGCAATTCTGTTTCGTTCAGGATCATCGTCGCTAACATCAGCGACATTACGATGACACATATCCATGTATCAGAGGTTCCTGGTGGAAATGGTCCTCCGGCAGTATGGCTGTATCCGGCGTCACCACCATCGATGCTTATTCCCGGACGCATACAGGGGACGCTGGTAACAGGAACATTCGATGCTTCTGATTTTGTTGGTCCGCTGGCTGGCATGGAAGTTGCCGATTTGATAACTGCAATCATCGAGAACAGGGCTTATGTGAATGTACACACCAGTTCATATCCTGGCGGTGAAATCCGCGGTAATATCAAGTAGTGACTTAAGTTTTTATGATCATGATCGGGCATACAGCCAGCACGTTGTCTGTATGTCCGATTTCATTTTTTCGTGGTTTCTATTGGTTTTGCCCGAGCGTCGTGAACAACAATAGATGAAATGACCTGGTTATAGAAACCATTATTGTTCGAAACGTGAAAGGGAGAATGTGGCATGAGACGATTGATCCTGTTTATCATTACAGCAGCTTTGCTATTTGCGACCGGTTGCCGAACACTTCAGGAAACGACTGTTCCTGGCAATTTATTGACTTTTGATTTTGATTTTGCCGAGGACAGCCATGGCTGGACTGGTGACTTTACTGATCTTCCAGTTGATTATGGGGAAACGCTCTATCAGCTCGAGTTTGCGCATGTCGAGAAGCCGGAATCATTGAACAGCAGCGGTAAAGCCCTGATGCTCAGTGGGCGCAATGCGAGCGATGACTTGTTTATGTATATCAAAAAGCAGTTGACGGCAGCGGACGGTATCAAGCCGGATACTACCTACTCCATTCAATTTACTGTCGATGTAGCAACCAATGCGCCGGCTGGCGCTGTTGGGATTGGCGGTCCGCCCGGTGAAGCAGTCTGGGTCAAGGTGGGTGCTGCGCCGGTCGAGCCTGTGCCAGTTGCGGAAGAGAACGGCTTGCATTCACAATGGTTGCTCAATGTTGATAAAGGAAATCAGAATGATGATGGCAGGAACGCGTTGCGCATCGGTGACGTCAGCAAAGTTGTTTCGGATGATTTTGAAACATATGAAATCAAGCGTCTGGACAACATGGATCAACCTTTGCGTATGACCAGCGACAGTACGGGAAATCTCTGGATATTCGTCGGTACTGATTCCGGTTTTGAAGGGGCGACTACCCTCTATTATACCTCAATCAGCGTGACAATTAAGGCAGATTACTAAATCGCTCACCATTCTGTAACATAGAAAATTGTTATATTTTGGCTGAACGAGTATAATGTATTTATAATTGTATATAAAAGTGTAGCAAAAAACTGATTCGTTTGTTTAATTTTATTTGGGTTATGTTTGCCAAAAAAATAAAAGGAGGACGGAACAAGTGCCAAATTTCGCTAATCCATTTCAAGGAAATGTTGATCGCAAAATGTCAAAAGAAGAACTGATTCAAGCCATCCGGCTGGACATAGCAGGTGAACTCGAAGCAATCTATGTGTATGATGCCCATATCCAGGCGACTGACGACAAGCTGGCTAAGGCTGTCATCGGTGATATCCGTGATGAAGAAAAAGCCCACGTTGGCGAATTGATGGCTCTCCTGAGAGCGCTCGATCCCGATGAGGCAAAGCATCTCGCATCTGGTGATGATGAAGTCAGGGAAATGATCGAAGCGCTGGGCATTGAGGAAGCAAAACTGGAAAAGGAAGTAAAACCGGATAAAGCTGTGGAAGCGAGCGAACAATCCTCGGTTGGCAGTTTGCTGCAGGGATCATAGAACAAGGAGGTCCTGATCATGAAATACTTATTACGGGACGATGCGCCCATTACAACTGACCTATGGAAAAAAATTGATGAAGCCGTCGTGAAGACGGCCCAGAATGTACTGACCGGCAGGCGATTTCTCCATCTGTTCGGTCCTCTGGGTATCGGTGTGACCAGCATTAACGTTGATGATTCAGAGAAACTGGATGAAGTGGTCAAAGATGGCTATATACGGACTGTTGGCAGAAAATTTGTCGCGATACCGGCTCTCTATGATGATTTCACATTGTTTGGTAAAGATCTGGAGTACAGCGAAAAAAATGGCTATCCGGTCGATTTGTCAAAGGTGATTACATCTGCTGAAACTTGCGCCTTGAAAGAGGATCGTCTGATTTTCTTTGGCCATAAAGACCTGGGCTGTGAAGGTCTGCTGACTGAACCAGGCACGCAGAAAATAAAACGTAATGACTGGTCTACTGGCGAGTTTGCGTTCACGGATGTCGCAGCAGCGATTCAGCTATTGACTTCAAAAGGTATCTATGGAACGTTTTCGTTGGCTGTGAGCCCGGATCTTTACTTGCAGATGCAACGGATTCAACATGGAACCGGAATGCTGGAGATTGAGAGGATCGGTAAATTATTGAAGGGAAACATCTATAATTCACCGGTCCTGGGGAAAAGCAAGGCCGTGCTGGTCTGTGCAGACCCGCGCTACATGGACCTGGTCATTGGCCAGGACATGACCGCAGCTTTCCTTGAGTCTGTCAGTCTGAACCACAATTTCCGGATCCTGGAAACCTTGCTTCTCAGGATCAAGCGCAAAGAAGCGATCGTTGTTTTTGAATAGTTTTTAATACAGCTTTTTCATCTCGCGAAGCGGGAGAAAGCATTGGAAAACCTGTGGGGGGAAGTTGTGTTTTAAGGTACTGTTGAACAAATCATAAAGCCCCTCTTTAATGAATCGGTTGTGCTGTCTGTCGGATTACACCAGGCAGCGCATCCGGAAGGCGGATTAGATGAAGAAAATTGTCGTGGAGGTTTGCGCCGGTACCCATTGCACCCTGATGGGCGCCATGGACATCATGGATGCTATCGCTTCATTATCGGAAATACAGCACGAAGCAGATCCATCATGTGAAATAGAAATTCGACCGATCCCCTGTCCGGACACCTGCCAGAATGGCCAGTTCTCTCCAATGGTTCGCATAAACGGCCAGACCGTGTTCAAAGCGGATAGTGAAACAGTTATGGCTTTAATTCTGGACCTGATCAAATGAAGCATTTGAATGCGAGGTGATCCCATGCGCGGCATTTTTTCCCCGATCACCCGGATCAGGCGACAGGTTTTTACTGAAGTGGCCCGGTTTGCCTATGAGCGAGATCTGGACAGCGATGATTTCACTTATTTCTATGAGAGCGCCTATCGGATTATTCCTGGAGAAGTACCGCAGTATCGAGATAGTGTTTTTAAGGAACGGGCTATCATACAGGAACGAATCCGCCTGGCACTGGGACTTCCCTTACGTCCGGCCGGAACTTATCAATCATTTACGGATGGCATGACAGACTGTGCCCGTGGAGCAAATTGTCTTCAGGAACCTCTGGTCAATATCATCCCGTTTGCTTGCGTCGCCTGTCCGACAGACCGGTTCAAAGTCAGTGACAATTGCCGAAAATGCCTGGCGCATCCCTGCACATCTGTCTGTCCTGTCAAGGCTGTTTCGATTGGACTTCATACAGCCATTATCGATGAGGACAAGTGTATCAAGTGCGGCCGTTGTGTACAGGCCTGTCCTTATCATGCGATCATCCGATCCGGCAGACCTTGTGCTGAAGCCTGCGGAGTCGATGCCATTGAGAGCGATGAATTGGGCCGGGCTGTAATCAATCAAGATAAATGTGTTGCCTGTGGTCTTTGTATTATCAGCTGTCCGTTTGCGGCAATTGCAGACAAATCGGAGCTGTTTCAGTTAATTACGGCTATTCGCAGCGGCGTGAAGGTTTATGCCGAGATCGCACCGTCCTTTGTCGGCCAGTTTGGTCCACTTGCCACGCCTGGAAAGATTGCCGCCGGACTCAGAAAACTCGGACTGGCCAACACGATCGAAGTTGGCTGGGGTGCTGATATCAATTCTATTCGCGAAGCAGACGAATTTCTGGAAAAAGTTCCAGACAAACAGCCGTTCCTGGGCACCAGTTGCTGCCCTTCCTGGGAATTGGCTGCGCGCCGGGCATTCCCGGATCTCAGCACATGTATTTCCAGTGCACATACACCCATGATGGCTGCAGCGCGACAGATCAAAATAAATGATCCGGAGGCTAAGGTTGTCTTCATCGGCCCTTGTGTCGCTAAGAAGCAGGAGGCACTGGAACCTGAAGTCCGGCCGTTTGTCGATTATGTCATCACCTTCGAAGAGCTGATGGGTATGTTCAGTGCGCAGCAGATTGAACTTAACAGCCTGGAGGAAGACCCGCTGACAACCTTGGCATCATATGATGGACGGTCATATGCTGTTGCGGGTGGTGTTGTTCAGGCTATTATTCATGATATCAAAAAGGAACATCCAGACCGCGAGGTTGCTTACATGCAAGCAGACAATTTGCGTGATTGTCGGAAAATGCTCCAACTGGCATCAAAAGGCAAAACACCTGGGCATATTCTTGAGGGAATGGCCTGTCCTGGCGGCTGTATCGGCGGTCCAGGAAACTTGATACAGATTGAGCGCGCCGATAAATCAGTAAAGGTTTTCGCACGGCTATCCCCATTTGCAACAGCTTCCGACAATCCAGTTGCTATAGCCGCTGTTGATTCTCACAGAGGTCATACCGGCAAAAAAGAATAGAACAAATAACTCAGAAAGATTTCATCAATTGTAACATTCAGATCATCACTTTAGTGTTATTTACGCTTGTATGTAGCAAGCTAGACGGAACATTGTTTGGCAAACTGGTGTATTATGTAATCGGTGGCAAGGTGAGACAATGAATTTTTTTGAAAAAACCGATAACAAGAAAATTGAAGTTGTCACTACTAACCTATCCAACCTGGCCATGCTGGGATTCGGTTCAATCAAAAATTGCCAATGGGTTTGTGAAGTGTTGGCTAACCGCTACAAGAACATCAGATTAACTATTATCAGCACACAATCTGATCTGGAAGATATTGTCAACCGTAAACCCGATCTGGTTATTGCCGGCATAAAATATGTTGACTTCTCCATCAGTGCGAATTCCAAAAAATCAAAAGGCAAAATCTGGCTGTCTCAATTTTTGGAAGATCATGATATCAATTTCACAGGATCAAGACGAGACGCTATTGAACTAGATTTTGATAAAGGTCGAGCCAAGGATGTCATTCGCCAGCATGGCATTCAAACAGCCGACTACTTTATCGCAACTCCAGAACAATTTCAAACTGAACAAGAACTACCGGTTCAGTTCCCGCTTTTTTTAAAACCATTATTCGAAAGTGACAGTAAGGGTGTGAACCAGCAATCGGTTGTCAATGATTTTAATGCTTTTCAAAAGAAAGTTATGAGTATTGAAGACGACTTCGACCAACCTGTACTGGCTGAAACATATTTACCAGGCCAGGAGTTCACAGTAGCAATTTTGGAATCAAATAATAATGAGGAACTGATGATTATGCCGGTTGAGATAGTTATCGACGATAGCCAATCAAAAGGTATCCTTGAATATTCAACAAAGAAGAACAACCAGGAGCAACTAAAAGCGATTGCGCAGCTTGAAATATTCGAACAAGTATCAGAACTTGCCAAACGAGCATTTATTGCTTTGGGAGCTAGAGATTTTGGCCGGATTGACATAAAGATGAATGAACAGGGCATACCTTGTTTTCTGGAAGCAAATTTACTACCGGGCATGAATATGGATAATAGCTATTTTCCTCAAGCTTGCTTAATTTGTCGGGAAATTTCATATCGGCAACTTGTCAATCATATGACAGATATAGCATTCAAACGGCAATAGATTTAGTTGATCACATCCAGTTACATTTTCAGTGTTGATAACGGTGAAAATGATGTGATAATCATTGTTAATTGAGGCATTTCTGAATTGATGGTGTTTCTAACAGGCCAGCAATATTAGATAATTATCGAAATACATGTTGACAAGCCATCTAAACAAATGTATGCTTATGTTAGATGGATAACTAATATAACATATGATGAAAGCTGAACAATAAAGATGCAGATTGAAGGAGTCTTCGAGAATGAACATAAAATTCAACAGAGAGATATCACGCGTGCACGATGCGATGGAAGGGCTTGTTCTCAGTTACAAAGAGAACTACAAGCAGATCTATAAAGACTATAACTTCCAGGTCAGTAAGGCTGCCGAGGAAGCACTCAAGCTTATCAATGATCGAGTCGTATTTGATATCCCGGGCAGCGACATTCTGTTTGGCAGTGAAACAGAGGCGGCTGTCACTTTTGCAAGATCGAGATTTATTCCGGCAGATGTAACAATTGATAGTTTTGTTGATTATCTCATGGGACTCAGAGATGAAGAAATCAAGTTAATCCTGCTTGCGAATTTGAACTCAAGAGGACAGAAAAAGAACTATGAGGAACTCTTGACTATTGCCCGGGATGACAGCAAAATACTTGACTTCATACGGGAAACAGATCTTCCTGCCGCCATCAAGTGGGAAGCAATGGAGTTTCTCCGGGATGTACAGCATGTTATGACTGGCTTTATTGGTCTGGTAAAAAAGTATATCCCTGTTTACAAGAAGCTTTTGTCCCAGCACAGAAAACTGATTGAAACCTTCGAGCAGAAAATAGAAAGCGGTATCTGTGCAGAAGGTAAGGCCTGGTTTTCCAAAATTGTCAGAGACTCAATTAACCTCGATGCTGAGGATATCATCGTCGGTAGTCTCTTTTTTCGCTCCAGGAGCCTGGCTTGCATATCGGCAGGGAAAATACTTTATGTTTTTGTCGGTCTGGATTATGAAGAGACAGTGAGACAGTTTCTGGGAGAAGGAGATCCAGCCTTAATCATATTCAAGAACCTTTCTGACAAAACAAGGCTTCACATTTTGAACCTGCTGAAAGAAAAGGATCTTTATGGTCAGGAGATCGCGGAAAAGGTTGGCATCACTTTGGCAACAGTGTCATACCACATGAATTATCTTTTAACATCAAATCTCGTCAGATTGGAAAAAGTAGGGCAGAAGGGTTACTATTCGTTGCAAAAAAATACATTACGAAAGTGCGTTGATTATCTGAACCAGAACTTCAACCTGAATGACAAGAAGGGAGAAAACGAATGATACAGGCATACGATTATTACAACCACAACCATGACAAGGCGCCAACAGAAGTGGATGAATACTGCAGGCTGGAAGGTGTGTCTCCCCTGTCGATCAGAAGAGCTGCGAGAAAAGAAAAATCTGGTTCAGAAAGAGTTCATTATGTGCTCAATTCAATCCGCATTTTACTTAACTGGATAGGAAAACCCCGACCCTCAGGCGCGCAGCCGATAGCCGACACCCCAGACGGTTTCGATATACTGCATGCCGGTTGGTTCCACTTCGATTTTCTCACGGATGCGGGCGATGTGCACGGTGACAGTTGACGTATCGCCGATCGCGTCCAGACCCCAGACCTGTTCAAACAGGGCTTCTTTGCTGAAGACGTGATTGGGGTGGCGCACGAGAAATAGAAGCAGATCGTACTCTTTTGCCGCAAGGCTGATCTCCTGGCCGTTGATGAAGATGCGGCGATCCTCCGGCTGCACCTCTAATCCGCGAACCTTGATCGTGCGCGGCTCTGGCGTGGCATAATGCTTTTTCAGCCGTTCTGCATAAGCAAGATGGGCTTTGACCCGGGCGGTCAGTTCGCCGGGGCTGAATGGTTTGGTGATGTAGTCGTCGGCGCCGAGACTCAGGCCTTTGATCTTGTCAATGTCTTCCTGTCTGGCCGAGACGATCAGGATCGGCGCCGCAGTCTGGCTGCGTGTCTGGCGCAGGATGTCATATCCATCCAGACCAGGCAGCATCAGGTCAAGCAAAATCAAGTCGTAAGCTGTTGTGCGGATCGCTTCCAGGCCTTTGTTGCCTGACAGGCAAAGGTCAGCGGAAAAACCCGCTACCTCGAGATAATCGCGCATCAGCCCGGCGATGCTGGGGTCATCTTCGATGATCAGGATTTTTATCATGTCTTCGATCCTCCGTCTGATGTGTCCTTTGGCAAAGCAATGGAAAAAACAGTCCCTTGCCCTTCCCGATTGCGCACCCAGATCTGCCCCTGGTGGCCGGTCACAATCTGGCGGGCGATGGCCATTCCGAGTCCGCTCCCTTCTGCCTGGCTGCGCGCGCTGTCGAC
>JAWSUP010000119.1:0-10916 GCA_033549405.1 Bacillota bacterium
CATCGAATCAAGGGCCGCTGCACCTGCCTGCGCCATGCCAGGAAAAGTTTTGATGATCACCAGGTTCATCGCCACATCGATCTGGATCACAGCTTCGGCAAAAACCTTCATCAGGCGCCCTGACGCCACTTCCCCGCTGCGTTCCATCGGTATGTATTTCTGGTCCCCGTTAGCCGTGGTAACCTTGATGATCCCCAGTTCCTTGATGTCACGTGATATGGTTGCCTGTGTCACTTCCATGCCGGCATCATTCAGGCTGGTTGCCAGTTCATCCTGGGTTGCGATTGCCTTCTCTCGAATCACCTGCAGCAGGCGTGCCTGTCTCTCGCTTTTCGAAGGTTTCATAGTAAGTCCTCCCTCTGGCATGGATTTTTTGGGGCAGCGCTGCGTAAAAATGATCGGATCCAAGCCGTATCATCCGCAGATTGCGAGCTGATCGCTCTATGACCACTGTGCTGCCGCTGTCCAGATAGACTTCCTGACGACCATCAATGGCCAGCACTGCCTGATAGGGATAGTCGCAGAGACGGATGACGACCCGGCTGCTGTCAGATGCGATGTAGCTGCGATTGTGCAGGGTATGCGGGCAAATGGGTGTAATCAACATCAACATCAGTTCCGGATGGATGATCGGCCCGCTCGCAGACAGCGAATAAGCAGTCGACCCGGTCGGTGTCGATACGATCAGGCCGTCACCAGGGATTCGATCGACCAATTCCTGGTTGATGGTCAGTTCCAGATTGACAATTCGTGAACGCCCGCCGCGAGAGATCACGGCATCATTGAGCGCGTGTCCGGTCTCGATCAGTTTGCCGGAAGCGTCATAACATTCAACTGCCAGCATCATGCGCTGCTCCATATGCCAGGAACCCTGGACCAACTGGTGCAGTGCCGTATCCAGGTCATCCGGCAAGATCTCCGGCAGAAATCCGACGCTGCCCAGATTGATGCCGATAATCGGGATATTGTCACAACACGGCAGGTGGACAGCCGACAAAAAAGTGCCGTCACCGCCAAGACTGATGATGCAGTCGCAGCCGGCAAAATCACCGCTTTCTGCATCAGGTGCAGCAGCCAGCAAGACTTCATCCTGATCAGGTCCAACAACGGCAGTGGCGCCGGCTGATCGAATCAACGCTGCCGCCCGAGCGGTCACGACATATCCTGGATCTTTTTCCGGATTGGCATAAAGCCCGATGCGCATGCTGCCTCCTGTAGTCTTTTATTCTTGATTATAGACCATCTGAGCCGCCTGTGCATCTGTTCCAAACGAAAATACACCCTAATATGCCGCGGCAAATGATTTATTTATTCAACAGAGTCTGTGCCCGATCAGCTATGGCACGGGCATCCAGATGCTGCGCCTGCAGGAGTTGATCTCTGCTGCCCTGGCACAATGGCCGGTCCTCAATTCCGAGCAGGCTAAAACGCAGTCCAGGTAATGCGGTCAGCAGTTCAGGCAACGCTGTCTGACCCAACCCGCCTTTGATCAGGCTTTCTTCGATCAGCAAGATGTGACCGGTCCTCCCGGCAGAGGCGACCAGTCCGGCGTAGTCGAGCGGTTTGGCACAGGTTATGGCAAGAACTTCAGCAGAAATACCAGTTTGCGCCAGCAATTCGGCAGCGGCCAGTGCCGGACCCGCCAACGTCCCCAGGGCGGCCAGGGTTATTTGATCACCCTGACGCAGGCAGCCGATCCGATAGAGATCAGCCGTATTTGCATCATCTGCGCCCGCAACCGGTTGCGGTTCGGGAAGTTTTTCGGCCCATTCGCGGCCGCGTGGATATCGTATGGCGATCGGCCCGCCGGCCGACACTGCGTAGGCCAGCGTCCGTTTCAACCCATCGTAGTCTGAAGGGCTGAAAATTTCCAGACCTGGAAGCGGTAACAAGAGGCTCAGGTCATAGATGCCCTGATGTGTTTCACCGTCCTCGCCGACGATGCCCGCCCGGTCGATGACGACAACAACCGGCAGACATTGCAGGCAGACGTCATGCAGCAGCTGGTCATAAGCCCTTTGCAGAAAAGTCGAATAGAGAGCGACAACCGGCTGCATGCCACCGGCTGCCAGGCCGGCTGCCAGTGTCATGGCATGCTGCTCGGCGATACCAACATCATAAAACCGGCCCGGGTATGTCCGGGCAAACTCAGTTAATCCCGTTCCACTGGTCATCGCAGCTGATATGGCGCAGATTTTGCTGTTATGACGAGCCAGCTCAACCAGGTTACGACCGAAAGACTCTGAGAAAGAATTCGGCCGGCCGGATGTATCGTGGCCATTACCCAGTCCGTTTTCAACAACAAAAGGCGCCACTCCGTGATACAGGTCGGGAGATTCTTCCGCATAGCGGTAACCGCGACCCTTCTGAGTCACAACGTGCAACAGTATGGGACCGTTGAGGCTGCTGATCGCCTTGAGATGGTGAACCAGGGCAGGCAGATCATGACCGTCGATCGGACCATAATAGTGAAAGCCCAGTTGTTCGAAAAAAATGCCCTGCCGCTGGACTGTCATCCGGGCGAGCTGCTTGATGCGCTTCAACAGGCGAAGCATCGGTTTGCCGATCAGCGGCACATGCGACAGCAAATTTTCCAGACGTGACCGGATGCGCAGATAGGGTGTTGAGATGCGCAGTTTCTCCAGATGCCGCGACAGTCCGCCGACATTTTTCCCGATGGACATCTGGTTATCATTGAGAATGACGATCAGGTTTTCTCCAGACTGGCCGGCATCATTGAGCGCCTCAAAAGCCATGCCGCCGGTCAGGGCGCCGTCGCCGATGATGGCAATGGCATGCCCGGTACGGTCACTGTGCGACATGGCCCGGCTCAGCCCGAGCGCAGCGGATATGGATGTGCTGCTGTGCCCGGTGTTGAAGCAATCATAGCAGCTCTCTTTCGTTTTTGGAAAACCGGCGAGTCCGTCCATGCGACGCAGATTGCAGAACTGCTCGCGCCGTCCGGTCAGGATCTTCCACGCATAAGCTTGATGGCCTACATCAAATACAATCTGGTCGCGCGGAAATTCAAATGCCTTCAGTATAGCGATCGTCAGCTCGACCATGCCGAGATTAGACGCCAGATGGCCGCCGTTCGTGGCGACAGTACGGATGATCAGATCACGGATTTCAACAGCCAGTTGTCCCAGCTGGCTGTCGCTCATATTCTTCAATTGATCGGGATCACCGATCTGTTCTAACAACTGAGTCATGTATACCTCTAAACAGCCCCTAAATAGCGGGTCAGAACGCGTAAGAACGATATGTCATAATCCGGTTCCAGTTTGTCCAGCTCAGCCTGTGCGCTGCAAGTCGCCTGTTCCAGCAGTTTTCCCGCTTGTGTCAATCCAAAGAGTGTAACATAGGTTGACTTACCGTCGCGGTCATCTTTGCCGGTCGTCTTGCCCATTATGGCAGCATCCGAAGTGACATCCAGAATATCGTCACGAATCTGGAAGGCAAGTCCAATCGCAGCTCCGAAAGCTGCGAGCGAAGCTGCTGCATCGGCCTCTGCACAGGCAAGCAGGGCTGCCGCTTCAACAGGCGCCGATAAAAGCGCACCCGTCTTCATGCGATGCATCTGTTCAAGCGCCTTTGCGTCGGGTTTTTGCTGTTCAGCAATCAAGTCCAGAACCTGGCCGCCGATCATGCCCCTGCCGCCTGCTGCGCGGCTGATCAGGCGGACAGCAGTCACTGTTTCCGGACAATCGGGATCAATGGCGTCAAGCAGCACTTCATAGGCACGATTGAGCAGATAATCACCTGCCAGAACAGCCATGGCTTCGCCAAAAACCTTATGACAGGTTGGCCGGCCGCGTCGCAGATCATCATCATCCATACAGGGCAGATCATCATGAATCAGCGAATAAGTGTGAATCATTTCAACTGCGCAGGCAAAAGGTAATATGCGATCGACAGACTGCCCGAGCATTGCGGTGACAGCAAGGAACAGAACCGGACGGAGCCTTTTGCCGCCTGCGAGCAGACTATAACGAGCCGCTTCAACGACCAGACCGCCTTCGGCCTCGTTTTGTTCACCGACATAGACAGGCAAAGCACGTTCGATCTTATCCTGCCAGGCTTGATAGCGAGCCTGAAAATCATGCGGTACAGCAGCCTGGTCAGGCATCGTCTCCAAAAGGCTTCTCCTCCACTGTTCCATCTGCTTTTTCCAGAAGCTGTGTGATCTGGTGCTCGATCGCCTCCAGCCTTGCAGCACAGATCTTCGCCAAGGCTGTTCCCCGCTCAAATAACTTCATGGACTCATCAAGAGTCACATCACCTGACTCAAGCCGGGTGACAACCGATTCCAATGCGGCCAGGGCAGCTTCATATGACAGTCCGGCCATTGTCTCGGGCGTTTCTTGAACAATATCCTGAGGTGGCTTCTGGCCGTTTTCTTCTTTTTCATGATTTGTCATGGGCAGTTAACCTCCTGTCAGTTAGGAATTCTTGCACTTCGCAGCGCAAAGTGCCGTCACTCAACGAAACATCGATCTTATCTCCCCGGTTGACCAGGGCCGTCGACAACAAGGCGCGTCCGGTATGGACCGAACGGACCACACCGTATCCTCGGGCCAGAACGCGCAACGGACTGAGCGCATCCAGTTTGCCGCAGAGTATGGATAAAGAACGTTCGGCCATGGCTGTCTTTGACGTTATGGCGCGACGCAGAGACAACATAATCTGGTCCAGGTCAAGCCGACGACGATCCACCAGGTCGAGCGGCTGCCTGAGCGCCCGCCCTTCCTGCAGGTGTCGTAAATGAAGTTTGTGTTTGTCCAGGCTGCGCCCGAGCGACCGGGCCATCTGATTGGTCAGCTGGCTGATGCGCAGTTCCTGTTCCCGGCGAACCGGCATCGCCAGTTCGGCTGCTGCCGACGGTGTCGGCGCGCGCAAATCCGCAACAAAATCGCAGATGGTGAAATCGGTCTCATGACCGACGGCAGAGATAATGGGAATTTTCGACGCATAGACCGCTCTGGCGACGATCTCTTCGTTGAATGGCCAGAGATCTTCAATGGATCCGCCGCCGCGACCGACAATCAGGACGTCGACACTGCCCAGTTCATTGAACCGGTTGATCGCTGCGGCGATAGCGGCCGCAGCGCCCTCGCCCTGAACAGCGACCGGTATCAGCTGCAGACGGAAGTTGGGGAATCGTCGCGACAGAACCTGGATAATGTCGCGAATCACGGCGCCGGCAGGAGATGTGACAACGCCGACAGCCCCGGGCAGAAGCGGCAGCTTCCTTTTACGGTCCGGATCGAACAGTCCCTCGTCTCCAAGTTTCTTTTTCAGCTGCTCGTAAGCCAGGTAAAGCGCGCCCAGACCATCAGATGTCATATCTATGACCATCAGCTGAAAACGGCCATCGCGATCATAGATAGAAGCCCTGGCTGTGACGATAACTTTCATGCCGCTCTCTGGACGAAAGCGCAGGCGCCCGGCGTACCCCTTGAACAGAACGCAGCTGACCGCCGCTTCACTGTCTTTTAACGTAAAATAAATATGCCCGGAAGGATAAGCCTTGACACCTGATAATTCACCTTTGACAAGCACCGGGTTAAGATGGGCATCTTGCTCCAGCAATGTGTTGACATACCGGTTCAGTTGGGCGACAGTAATCGGCTGGCTCATGATTCATCACCAGGTTTTGCCACATGGCTGAGCCGCCCCAGGACAGCGTTGATATAAGCGCGCGATTCATCGCTTGTGTATTTTCGGCACAAAATGACAGCCTCAGAAATGGCCACATTATTGGGGACATCCTCGATATGGAACATTTCATAGACAGCGATACGCAGGATGATCAGGTCGATCTTGGGCAGCCGCTCCTTTGTCCAGCGCTTGAGTAACGGAGCAAAGCGGCTGTCAATTTCATCGCCGCGCGCATGCACGCCGCGAACCAGGCTGGACATGTAGTCGACGTCCTGCGGTGCAATACTAAATTCATCAACAAATGAGACCAGTTGCGCTTCCATGTCACCTTTCTGGATTTCCATCTGATAGAGCAGCATAAATGCCTTTTCCCGTGCGTCACGACGGCTCATGAAAGTCCTCCTTCAACGAAACATGCCGGGTGGCAGGATTTTGTCCAGCAGGTTCCGGAAAGCTTCTTTATTGCTGAAATAGCGTACGCCGAGAAAATAGCCGAGAAAAGTCATGCCGATCAAAAACAATGTTTTGATGAACCCGAACAAAACCAGTGACAGCGCAAGACAAAAGCCGATTACAGCACCGACTGTGCCGGGGTTTCGCCCCTTGAGGCCATCCAGTATGTTCTGCCAGAACGCTTTCACAGTTGTCACCGTTCAACGCGGGCGGCAACCGGTTCGACGCGACTGACGCGAACCAGCACTTTGGCGACGGGTATTCCGGTGTACCGCTCGATATCTTTCTTGACCCGGTCCTGCACTTTGGCCATCATGGCAGGGACCTCGACATCAGAATACAGAACCGTACTGAGCAGGATGCTGATTTTATCGCCCTTTGACGGCGCCACCTTGGCTTTGGCGGTCTTGATGCCGCACTGGGCTGTTTTGGCAGAATTGAGTGCGATGCTCTCAATGGCGTCGACACCGATGTCGATCGAACCGATCTCCGAACTGCGGATGCGCGAACGGCGCAGACGTCCGCTCATGATGCCGTAAACCATGCCGATCAAGCACATCACCAGGATGGTGAGCCAGAAAACAATCGCAACAATCTGGTAAGTGCGCTGATCACGCAGATATGTAACAAGTATGATCATCTCGCTCAGAATTTCATTATTGACCATCATGAGCAGGAAGATAAATGAAAACACAGCCAGAAAAAAGGTCAGAACAATAAAGGCAAAACGAATAAATGCGTTCATGAACCCTGATCCTCCTTCATTACGACACCTTTGACATGTACATTGACTGCTTCGACAGCCAGCCCGGTGTATTTTTCGACATCTGCCTTGACCCGCTCCTGCACAGCCCAGGCAACTTCGGGAATAATGGTGCCGAAATAGACGACCGGATAGACTGTAATCGTCACGGCGTCATCGCCGCCTTCGTGAAAGACGACCTTGACGCCTTTTCCTTCGTGCTCCACGCCAAAAGCCTCTTTGAGAGAGATGACGTTGCTGGCGTCCATCCCGGCTACGCCATCAGCTTGCATGGCAGCTTCAGCGGCATACTGGGCGACGAAACCCTGGGCCATCGTCCGCTCTCCCCTGATCGACGCATGTGGATACGGGTTTGCCATGGCTGGTTCAGGCTCGCTCCATATATTCGCCTGTGCGTGTGTCGATCTTGATCTTTTCGCCCTGGTTGATAAACAGCGGGACTTTGACCAGGGCGCCTGTCTCGACGATGGCATTCTTCGTTACATTGGTCGCAGTATCGCCTTTGACGCCCGGTTCACAGTCCGTAATTTCCAGTTCGACGAATATAGGCGGTTCAATGCCAAAGACTTCACCCTTGTACGACAGAACCTTGCAGTTCATATTTTCTTTGAGAAATTTGAGCGTATCGCCCAGCACCTCGCTGCTGAAAGGAATCTGCTCATAGGTGTCAACATTCATGAAATAATGCAGATCGCCGTCACGGTAGAGATAGGTCATGTCTGCCCTGTCCATCTGGGCCCGTTCAAATTTCTCGTTGGGATTGAAACTGCGCTCAACGACGCTGCCTGTCTTGACATTGCGATACTTGGTTCTGACAAATGCCGAACCTTTACCCGGCTTGACATGTTGAAACTCAATGATCTGAAAAACCTGACCATCCATTTCAAAGGTGACGCCGTTGCGAAACTCACCTGCACTGATCATGAAAGTTATCCCTCCGTAAATCCATTTCGCAAGCGCCGCCCGGCCATTGCATCAAAAACAAGGCCGGGTTGGCTTGCATGCCAGAATTGTAACACATTCATGACAAACGCGTAAAGGTCATATCGAAGGCGATCAACTGCCCAAAGATCCGTCTTTTGGCGAGTTGACGGCCTTTTTGACAGATTGACCGGATTTATCCGGCTGGTCCGACCGATATCGGCGCGGCCGTTCGCTGCTCAGTTTGTAACGCCAGAACACAAGGCGTTCAACGAAGCGCTTCAGCCGGATGTGCAGTGCTTCCTGATGGTAGCGCGGATGAACGAGCACGGCAAAACAGCCAGCCCTGTGCGCACTGACAATATCCGTCAGGATCTGGTCACCGATCATAATCGCTTTGGCAGCTTCAACATTGGCCGATTGGCAAGCCTGTACGATCGCCTTGATCGATGGCTTTTTCGCCCAGGCGATATAAGGGATTTCAAGTGTCGCGGCATATGCCTGTATGCGCTTGTTCCCCGCATTAGATATAATACGGCAGGAAAAACCAGCCTCTGATGCGCGTCTGATCGCGCGTCGGGCATATTCATCGGCTTTGAACGATCCATGTCTGGCCAGTGTGTTGTCAACATCGATAAGAACCAGCCGATACCCGTCCCCGAATAGCGCTGGAAAATCCAATGCATCGAGATTCGGGCAAAACAGATCAGGTTTCAGGTAACGGCTGATATTCATTAGCATGATGAGGCAAATCCATCCTTAATCCAGGTTTTTTGCATGCCATAAGTATAGTGATAGAAGCACCATCTGGCAACAGTTCCGGGAACAGCAGGCGCACGAAAAAGTCAACAATCGCCGTATTACCTGGCGATAAGCTTGATAGATCGGGGTAAAATGGTTGAAATGATCGGAATGCTTGTCTATAATTGGATTGTTTAAGGCATGTTAGCCTTGGGGGGACACCACGATGTACAAAGTTTGTAAATTTGGCGGATCATCTCTAGCCAACGCTGAGCAGATCCGTAAGGTCTGTGATATTATGCTCAGCGATCCGACACGCCGTGTCATGATCGTATCTGCTCCCGGCAAGCGCACCCGGGAAGACATCAAGGTTACCGATCTTCTGATCGCTCTGGCCAACGCCAAAATAGGCGGTTATGACGCTGCCCATGAGCTGCAGGCTGTCATTGACCGGTTTGCGTCAATTTCCGCCGAACTGGAATTGCCGTCGGCTATTCTGGACGATATCAAAAGCGACCTGCAGCAGCGCCTGTGCGAAGACTGCACGAATTCGATGCGCTTTCTGGACACCATCAAGGCAGCCGGTGAAGATAACTGCGCTCGTCTGGTCGCCTGTTACCTGCAAAGCATCGGCCGTACGGCCAGTTATATCCATCCTGGCGAAGCGGGTCTGCTGCTCACAGAAGAATACGGCAATGCGCAGGTTCTTCCAGAGTCGTACGCATCGCTCAACAAGCTGCGTGACATACCTGGCATCTGCGTCTTTCCCGGATTTTTTGGTTTCACGCCGTCCGGGCGGATCGTGACGTTCTCCCGAGGCGGTTCCGACATCACCGGTTCGATTCTTGCGGCCGCGACCGATGCACAGGTGTATGAAAACTGGACCGATGTGGATTCTGTCTATTCGGTCAATCCTTCCCTGGTCAGTAACCCGCATCCGATTTACGAAATTACCTACGATGAGATGCGTGAACTGGCGTATGCCGGTTTTACCGTTCTGCACGAAGAAGCCCTGACGCCGGCTTATCGCAAGGGGATTCCTGTCAATATCCGCAATACGAATAATCCGACCTCCCGCGGCACCATGATCGTCAAGAGCCGGATCAATTTTGACGGCGTTGTGACCGGCATTGCCGGAGCCAAAGGGTTTTGTTCCCTGAACATGAGCAAATACCTGATGAACCGGGAGATCGGTTTCGCACTCAAGGTCCTGCAGATCCTGGCAGATGAGCAAATACCGTTTGAACATATGCCGTCTGGCATCGACTCATTGTCGATCATCATGCGCAAAGAAATGTTTGATCCTGACAAAGAAAAAATTGTGACACAGCGTCTGCAGAGTGAGCTCGGAATTGAAAAAGTATCTATTAACCGCAATCTGGCCATCGTCATGATCGTCGGCGAAGCCATGGCGCGGACGGTCGGCGTCACGGCAAGAGCCGCCAACGCTCTGAGCAAGGCAGGCGTCAACCTGGAGATCATCAACCAGGGATCGTCAGAGATCAGCGTCATGTTTGGTGTACGCGAAGAATACTGCAATTATGCCGTCAAAGAACTGTACAAGGAGTTTTTCCAGCGTTAGGGCTGATTGCGGGCCGCGCGGTCATAGATGCCTGCGGCATCAAAGAAGCGTTCCAGGCCATACTGACGGCTGTTTCTCAGGGTATAGCCGTTGACAGGCACTTTATCCACATAGATATAACGGCTGCCGGTAAACAAGTACGGCGTTGCCCCGATACCGCCAAACAAGATGAATCCCTGATCTTTGAGGTATTCAGCTCGTTCATCCGAACCGGTGATAAAAGCGCCGTTCGGATAATGCAGCATGCTGACCGGCCCTGTCAGGCTGCCGACCTGATCTAACCATTTCTGCGTGTCGGTCCGGATGCGGTCCAAGTCATGATCGCGTGCATTAATGAAGCCATAGGTCGATGAGGCAAATCGCCAGCCGGTCTCCTTCAGTCTTTCAATAATCTGGATAACTTCCGCACGGTTCGCTTCGATCTCACGGTCACTCAGTGAGATCGAAGCCATTCCGTTGTCAAGGAATGCGTTATTGCGGTCGTCAAGCTGATCTTCGTCAGTAACATAACCAAAAACACATTCGTAACCGGTCAACGAGATTGTCCCTTTCGCTCCGTCCAATGAAAAATCGGGGTGTACCAAAACAAACAAATCGAGGATGCCGATTGCCTCTCCGCGCCGGTCGATAACCAGATTGCCTTTTTCATCGAGAATTTCCGCAGCGACTTCTCCGCCTTCATCAATAATAAGATTCCAGGCGTTACCAGTCTCACGCCGGGTTGCATAATAATTGAGGCCTTCAATGACAAGCACAAGTGGTTTCTTGCCGGGTGGCAAAAACAGCGTCTGCAAT
>JAWSUP010000120.1:0-10879 GCA_033549405.1 Bacillota bacterium
ATCCGTTATTATGGCGGTAAAGTTGAGTTTATGCATCGCGGCTACATGGATGGTGTCGATCTGGCATTCATGATTCATACAACCTGCGATGACGATGCGGATTTTTTGTGCAACAGCGGCGGTAACGGCTGTGTCGCCAAACGTGTGATCTACCAGGGGGTTGCCGCCCATGCAGGCGGATCGCCGCATCTTGGGGTCAATGCGCTCTATGCCGCTCAGGCAGGCATGCAGGCCGTCAATTCCCTGCGTGAAACCTTCAAGGATGAGGATCATATCCGCGTCCATCCCATCATGACAGCTGGCGGCACTTCGGTCAACATCATACCGGCCGAGGTGCGGCTGGAAAGCTATGTACGCGGCGCCACCATGGAAAGCATCTGCCAGGCTAATTTCAAGGTCAATCGTGCCCTGGCTGCCGGCGCTGCCGCGATGGGCGCGACTGTGCGTATTGTCGATCGGCCCGGATACGCGCCGCTCAATAATGATGAGAATCTGATGGCAGTCGCCAGGATTTGCATGGAAGCTCTTGCCGGACCGGAACGCGTCAATTTCAAGGCGCACTGGAGTACAGGATGCACGGATATGGGCGACTTGTCCTGTGTGATGCCGGTGATCCACCCGTATGCAGCCGGCGCAACCGGAACGGGACATGGCGACAATTACGGCATCGCAGACGCACAGAAAGCCTGCGTCAATGCCGCCAAAGCTCAGGTTCTGATGGTGGATGAACTATTAAGAAATGATGCGGCCAAGGCCAGGCAGATCGTGGAAAACGCCCAGCCGCTCTATCCGTCGATCCGCGACTATCTCGCTGCCATCGATAAAATCACAAATGATTTGGACGCTGTCATCCATGCTGCGGACGGATCGGTCCAGATTGCGGTTCGACACTGAAGATCGTCCGATTCCAGGTTCTTAACCTGATATCTTATAGCAATAGCCTATTCGCAAAGTAAGGACAAAGAAACAATGCAAGATGCAATTTCCCTGGTTCGCTGTACAACCTATGATCAACAACAGGCGGATGCCGCCCTCGACCGGGCGCTTCACCTGATCGGCGGACTTGATTGGGTCAAGCCAGGTATGCGCATTGTCGTCAAGCCGAATCTTTTGATGCCTAAACATCCTGATGCCGCCGGCACAACTCATCCGGGCCTGATTGACGCACTTCTCCGGCAATTGACAGAACGGGGTGCGCAAGTGATCATTGGCGACAGCCCGGGCGGTCCGTTTTCTGCGCGTCTGCTCAAGGTTGTTTATGACAGCACCAGGATGGCATCACTCGAACGCGACGGCGTTTCGCTTAATTACAATATCCAGTCTGTACAGGCGGCAAATCCGTCCGGTACGATTCTCAAGCAGGTTGATGTTGCCGAATTTATTATGAAGGCTGATGCAGTCATTTCATTTGCGAAGCTGAAGACACATACCTTCATGACCTACACTGGAGCCGTGAAAAACCTGTTTGGCGTTGTGCCTGGCACCATCAAGGCAGAGTACCATCAGCGCATGTCAGATCCGGGTGATTTTGCCCGGATGCTGGTCGATCTGGCCGAGTTTGTCAGGCCAAGACTATCGATCATCGACGGTGTTATCGGCATGGAAGGAAACGGGCCTTCCGGCGGTCAGCCACGGCCGATCGGCGTTATTATCGCCTCGGTCAATCCTCATCTGGCCGATCTTATCGCCACTGCCCTGATCGGCCTTAAGCCGGAAGAAGTACCGACCCTGAAAACAGCGATCGGGCGGGGGTTATGTCCGGCAAGCGCAGAGCAGGTCGACGTATTGGGCGATGATCCGTCGCCTTTGGTGATTCATGATTTTCTGAGAGCAGGTCAGCCATCATTTCTGCGAGGTTTACTGGAAGTGGCTATCCGCAAATTGATCAGGATATCATTTCAGAGTGAACCTGAAGTTGACAGTGGCCTTTGCGTCGGCTGTCGCGCTTGTGAACAGGCTTGCCCGCCCAAGGCGATCACGATGGTCAGCCAGGTGCCGCAGATTGACCGCAAAACGTGCATACGTTGTTTTTGCTGCCAGGAGTTGTGCCCACAGTCGGCAATCGGAATTAAGCGGACGCGGCTGGCCAGGATGCTGCAACCCCTGAAATCCTCTGAGGCGAAGGATGTATGACGAAAAGCAGTGAACTGACGATGACCCTGTTACCGGAAAAGGAAGCCGGACAGCTCCGCAAAATATTGTTGGTTGCGGTGATGGTTCATATTGTCACTGCGTTTTGCGCTGCCTGGGATTTCCCCCAGCAGATTGAAAGTATTGTTGAACTGGCTGGTTCCTTTTGCCTGTTGATTTTTGTCTGCTTTCACGGATGGTACCGGTATGGTCTGAATAAGATGATGGCATTTTTTGCCATCACATCCATTATATCCTGGTCGACAGAGACCTTGAGCATCGAGACCGGTTTCCCTTTTGGCCAATATTATTATACGGACCAGCTTGGGGATAAAATCGGTCAAGTTCCGGTCCTGATTTTCCCGGCATATTTCTTCATCGGATATCTGGCCTGGACAATGGGCAATCTGTTCATGGGAAACACCAGCGTCGGCATCAAGAAAAAAGATCTCATCTACATACCGGTTGTATCTGCACTTATCATGGTGATGTGGAATGTCTGTTTCGACCCGATCATGTCGACGATAGAAGGAAACTGGGTCTGGGAGAACGGCGGCGCATATTTTGGGGTGCCACTGTCAAACTATTTTGGCTGGTTCCTGACTGTCTACCTGATATACCAGGTCTTTGCACTCTTTCTTTATCGTTTCGGCACCTGTGAAGAGCTGACAACCGGAAAAACATTCTGGTACTGGATTCCGGTATTGTATGCTTTGCAGGGCTTACCTTATTTTCTGTATCCATTTTTCCGGTCCGGCCACACGGATATATATCTGCCCATCTCACTGATAACCCTGTTCACGATGTTTCTTATCGCCTTTTTAAATGTATTGTTTATCAAACGCCATTTGCCTTGATTCAACCTGCATCTTCGTATATGATCAGGTTGTGTGGTTCTGGAAGAACCATTCAGGTATGAATAAGAAATCACCTGGTCTATTTCCCGAAGGATTGACAAATAAGGTCAGTCCTTCGGGAAAAACCATTGAGCAGGTTGTTTTTTAGCATACCCATAGACAGGCAAAACAATGAATCATGCAGAGGTGCACCATGGGCGGAGTATTCGGCGTTGTTTCCCGATCAAATTGTGTTTTGGATGTATTTTTTGGTACAGATTATCACTCGCATCTGGGAACGAGCCGGGGCGGAATGGTGATCCTTAGTGACACCGGTTTTGTCAGGGCGATACACAATATTGAAAATTCGCCTTTCCGTACGAAATTTGAGCACGATATCGGTCAAATGAATGGCCTGATGGGCATGGGCTGCATTTCGGATACCGAACCGCAGCCCCTGATCGTGCGATCACATCTGGGCAGTTATGCTATAACGACTGTCGGGCGGATTAATAACAGCCGGACTTTGATTGATGATATGCTTGCTCAATCCAATACGCACTTCCTTGAGATGAGCAGTGGTGAGATTAACCCGACTGAATTGGTCGCGGCACTGATCAACCAGTGTGACAGTCTCCTTGAAGGGATCCGCTTTGTCCAGCAGGTGATTGTGGGGTCATTGACCCTCTTAATCCTGACAGACAGCGGTCTCTATGCCGCCCGCGACAAGCTGGGCCGGACACCGCTGGCTATCGGAGAAAAAGCCGACGGCTACTGTGTCTCATTTGAATCATTTGCTTACCTGAACCTGGGCTATGCAGATTATAAGGAACTGGGACCAGGCGAGATCGTCCATATGACGGCGGATGGTGTTTCTGTGCTCTGTCCGCCACAGCAAGAGATGAAGATCTGTGCTTTCCTCTGGATCTATTTTGGTTACCCGACCTCATCGTATGAGGGCCAGAACGTTGAGGTGGTCCGATACCATTGCGGCGAGCGTATGGCCTTTCGCGACAGGATCGATGTCGATATTGTCGCCGGTGTGCCGGATTCGGGAACCGCCCATGCCATCGGATATGCCAACCGGTCCGGTATCCCTTTTGCCAGGCCTTTCATCAAATATACACCTACATGGCCGCGATCCTTCATGCCGCCGCAGCAGAATATGCGCAACCTGATCGCCCGGATGAAGATCATTCCGGTTGACACTCTGATTCGCGGGCAGCGACTCCTGCTGATCGATGATTCGATTGTCCGCGGCACCCAGATGCGCGAAACAACAGAGTTCCTGTACCAGTGCGGTGCTAAAGAAGTCCATATCCGTCCGGCTTGTCCACCTTTGCTATTTGCCTGCCCCTACCTCAACTTCTCCAGAGCCAGCTCCAAAATGGACCTGATCAGCCGCAAGGTGATCCAGGAGCTGGAAGGCTCCTTCGACGAAGAGCGCCTGACTCAGTATTCAGATCCTGATGGTGATGAATATCAGACGATGGTAGCCGCAATCTGTAAAAAACTCAATTTCACATCGCTGCAGTACAACCGGCTAGACGACATGATCGAGGCGATCGGCGTGGATCCGGCTAAACTGTGCACCCACTGCTGGAACCGCCGGGGCTGACAGCACTTTTATAATCGTCTTCCTCTTGGCTAATACCTGTCAATTGCGGTATGATAGAGAAAGTAATTTTCACTTTGGGGGGATCCGAATATGAGCAGAGTCTATAACTTTTCAGCAGGTCCATCGATGCTGCCTTTGAAGGTTCTTGAGCGGGCAGCTGCCGAGATGACCGATTATCAGGGCAGTGGCATGTCCGTCATGGAGATGAGTCATCGATCGCCTGTGTATGAAGCTATCATCGGCGAAACGCAGCAGTTGATGCGCGATATTCTGGGCATACCGGACACGTATAAAGTTTTGTTTCTTCAAGGTGGTGCGTCAACGCAGTTTTCTGCTGTACCGCTGAACCTGATGACGAAATCAGGCAAAGCCGACTATGTCGTCAGCGGGCAGTTCTCCAAGAAAGCCTGTGATGAAGCAAAACGTTACGGTGATATCCGTGTTCTGGCATCCAGCGCCGACAAGAATTTCAGCTATGTCCCGCAGTTTGCACCGGCCGACATACGCCCGGATGCTGATTTTGTCCATATCTGTTACAACAACACCATCTTCGGCACCAGATTCCCGCAGATCCCGGACACAGGATCCATACCGCTGGTCGCCGATCTATCATCCTGCATCATGTCTGAACCGATTGACATATCGCGGTTTGCGCTTGTCTATGCTGGCGCCCAGAAAAACATGGCGCCGGCTGGACTGACGATTGTGATTGTCCGGGAAGATTTGATTGGCAAAGAGATGGCAATAACGCCTGTTATGCTCAGTTATAAAGTCGCTGCAGAGAATGACAGCATGTACAACACACCGCCCTGCTATGCCATCTATATGGCCAAGCTGGTTCTGGAGTGGGTGCGCGACGATATCGGCGGTTTGGAGAAGATGGCCGCGATCAACCGGCGCAAAGCCCAAAAACTCTATGATTTTCTTGATGGATCATCCTTGTTTAAAGCGCCCGTCGAACCTGCCTCGCGCTCAATCATGAATGTGACCTTCGTTACCGGTGACAAAGCCTTGGATGCGCGATTCTGTAAAGAAGCTGAACAGCGTGGTTTTGTTAACATCAAAGGGCACCGCAGCGTCGGCGGCATGCGTGCATCGATTTACAACGCCATGCCGGAAGAAGGGATCGACGCACTGATAGCATTCATGGGAGAATTTGAGAAAAATGTATAAAATCCGCACATTCAATAAGATTGCCGCTTGCGGCACAGATTTGTTCAATCGCGACCAATACATACTCGGGGACAATCTGGATAATCCCGATGCCATCCTGGTCAGATCAGCCAGCCTGCACGACCTGTCATTTCCACCGACACTGAAAGCCATTGCCCGTGCCGGCGCCGGTGTCAATAACATACCGGTCGACCGTTGCACCGAAAACGGGATCGTCGTTTTCAACACACCGGGTGCCAACGCCAATGCTGTTAAGGAACTTGCCATTGCAGCCCTTGTTTTGTCAGCACGCGATATCGCCGGCGGTATCAGCTGGGTGCGCAGCCTGCCGTCGGGCCATGATATTGAAAAGGCTGTAGAGGCAGGCAAAAACCAGTTTGCCGGACCGGAACTCGCCGGTAAAACCTTGGGTGTTTTTGGACTTGGCGCCGTCGGTTCCATGGTGGCGGAAACAGCAGCAGCACTCGGTATGGAAGTTTACGGCCATGATCCCTACCTGACAGTGGATCACGCCTGGATGCTGTCGCGCAGTGTCAAGAAAGCATCGGACCCGAAAGACATTTTCCAGAAATGCGATTACATCGCTCTGCACATCCCTTCGACACCAGAAACACGCGATTTTATTAATGCAGACACATTAACACTGATGAAAAATGGTGTACGTATCATCAATCTGGCCCGGGCTGACCTCGTATCAGACGCAGCGATGGCTGCCGCCCTGGAAAAAGGCAAGGTCGCGCGTTATGTGACTGATTTCCCCAATGCCGCCATCATGAAGATGAAAAATGTCATCGCCATCCCGCACCTTGGTGCATCGACGCCTGAGAGCGAAGACAATTGCGCGATTATGGCTGTCCAGGAGCTGATCGATTTTCTGGAAAACGGCAATATCAACAACAGTGTCAATTTCCCGTCACTCATCAATCCCAAGGGCGGGGATGAGAGCGTCTGTGTGATACACAGGAATATTCCGAACATGCTGACACTGATCTCTTCAGCTTTGTCAGAAGAAGGTATCAACATCGAAAATCTGTCCAGCCGCAGCAAGAAAGACGCGGCCTATTCCGTACTGGAGATCAACGGCCGGTGTCCGGAATCTGTTATCGAACGCTTGAAGGGCACAGAGGGGATCATCCGCGTCCATATCATCCATAACCGCTGAGCAGCCCGTCAAATATGAGAAATTAGCTGATACTTAACTGCACCTGAGCTGCAGGCATATCTGGAGGTTGAAGATGAACAGAGATCAAACAGCGCTAAAGATGCAAGATGAAAACGTCAGCAAAAAGGTTGCGATCGTGACCGGAGGAACCCGCGGTATGGGCCTGGCGATCTCCGAATCAATGGCCAGAGCCGGTTTTCATGTTCTTGCTGTGTACCGCAGCAATCACGATGAAGCGCAAAAGGCGACTGCCCGAATGCATGAACAGGGACTTGATCTGACCGTTAAGTGTGCCGATATCGGTTTTCAGCAAGAAGCACAGGCAGTGGCTGCACTGGCAGGAAAGAAATGGGGCTGCATCGACATCCTGGTCAATAACGCCGGTATTTTCGATTTTTGCTTTCTTGAGGACATGAGCGAAGCGTTTTTCGATCATGTCTACCAGACAAATCTCAAGAGCATGATATTCATGATGCAGGCTGTGATTCCCTGGATGAAGAAAAATCCTGGCGGCCGCATCGTCAATGCGACTTCGATCTCCGGCACACTAGCCGATGTAGGTCTGGTCGCTTATGCCTGTTCCAAAGCCGGTGTCAATCTTCTGACGAAAGTCAGTGCCGGCGAGCTGGCGCCCTATGGCATCACGGTGAATGCTTATGCACCTGGTATTGTCCATACAGATATGACCGATGCAATGATCCGAGAGCGCGGCGAGCTGCAGCTCCGGCAAATTCCGGCAGGGACATTCGGCAAATCTGAAGATGTAGCCCATCTTGTTTCGTTTTTGTGTTCAGAAGAAGCGGCTTACATTACAGGTGAAATCATCGGTGTCGATGGCGGCATGATGAAAGTTCAGAATCCCTACAGGGCCTATGCCTATGTCAAAGAAAAAACAATGCAGCCCTGATGATCCGGTCCATTGAATGGCAGGAAAGGGTAGCCGATGAATATCAGTGTCTGGTCCAGTTATTTCTACAATATGACCCCTGAGGATATGGTCCTGACTTTTGCCGGCAAAAGCTGGGCTCATTCAGAACTGTCCGATGAGCACGCTGCCACATTGCTGGATCGTGGTGATGCTGATCGGGTGGGGCGTCAGTTCAGCAGCTTCGCTGCAGACCACGGTCTGTGTTTCCCCCAAGGCCACTTGTGGTTACGATGCGATATCGCCGGAAAGGATCGGATTAAAACTGTCGACCGACTCAAACGATGGCTGGATTTGTTCTTGGCTATCGGGATCAGGGCTGCAGTTCTGCACCCGGCCGGACATGAGCGCTATCTGGCCGGAGATCCGCCGGAGGCGATAAACGAAGCCAGTGCGGCGTCGCTGCGGATCCTGGCAGAATACCTGCGAGGATCTGCCCTGACTATCTGCCTGGAAAACCTGTTCACGCATGCCAGGACTTGCAACGACCTTCTCGATCTGATCGATGCAGCCGGTGGCGATCAACTGGGTATCTGCCTGGATACAGGGCATCTGAACCTGGCAGACCGCGACCAGGCTGCTTATATCCAGCAAGCAGGCAGCTGGCTGCAGGCACTGCACATAACGGACAACCAGGAGAAAACAGACCAGCACTTGCTGCCATACGGACCGGGGACGATCGACTGGCTCTCAGTCGTCACCAAACTAAAGGAGATCGGTTACAGGGGCCTTTTCAATTATGAAATACCGGGCGAAAGGCATGCACCGCTGCCTGTCCTGCTGGCCAAACTCGATTATATCCGCACGATCACATCCTGCATGTTCGCCGAGGCTGGCATCCCATGAGAATCGGTTATGCCTGCCTGGCTGTTGGCGTGCCTGGCACGGCGCTCCATACCTGCCACCAGAGCAAAGCTGATGATGCAGTCCTGAAGGCTGTTATCGAAAAAAATCTGACCGCATTGCGGCAGTTGATCCTGTACAATATTGAGCAGGGGATCGGCCTTTTCCGGATCAGTTCAGACATCATCCCTTTTGGTTCCAGTCCGGTCAATCAACTGCCCTGGCAGGTGCTTTATGCAGAGCAGCTGTCCGGAATCGGTGAACTGATTCGCCGATCTCGCATGCGCGTTTCCATGCATCCTGGCCAGTATACGGTCATAAACGCCCTCGATGACGGGGTAGTCAGACGGGCGATTGCCGATCTTGGCTACCACGCCGACTTCATTGACGCGCTTGGGGTTGATTCAGGAGACAAGATCATCCTGCATATTGGAGGCGTTTATGGGGATAAGCCTGCGGCTCTTGCACGATTTGCCAGCCAGTATGAACAACTTGACCCTTCGATCAAGAACCGCCTTGTGATCGAAAACGATGAGCGGCTGTTTACAGTCGAAGATGCGCTGTCTCTGAACCGTCGTATCGGTGTACCAGTGGTTTTTGACAATCTGCATCATGCCCTCAATCGGTATGATGCGGCAAGCAGTGAGCCGGCAGCAGATTGTGACTGGATAAAAGCCTGCCGGTCCACCTGGCGACCTGAAGACGGACCGCAGAAAATTCACTATTCACAGCAGGAGCAGGATAAAAGGCCCGGCGCCCATTCGAGTACGATCACTGCGCAGGTTTTTGTCGCAGACATGGCCGGTCTATCGGATGATCTGGATGTCATGCTCGAGGTTAAAGATAAAAATTTATCAGCCGTGAAATGCAGCAATTGCTTGCGTACCACCGGTCCTATGACAGATCTGGAGAAGGAATGGGCCCGATACAAGTATGAGGTCTTGGAACACGCACCTGTCATTTACCAGGCTATTCGCGAACTGCTTAAGGATAAAAAAGCCTGGCCGGTGCTGCCGTTCTATCGCTACATTGAAATGGCTCTCCTGGAACCGGTTACGCTTGGCCATGCCATGAATGCCGCCCAGCATGTCTGGGGCTATCTCAAGCAGACGGCTACACCGCAGGAAACAAAAACATTCGAACAGTACCTGGCCCGTTACCGCGCCGGCGGCCTTTCATTGGCATCACTCAAAAGACTCCTGTGCAGGATTGCCATGGCTCAGGATCAGCCCTATCTGAGGCAAAGTTTGTATCTGACGCGACAATGCGCTATGATAGAAAATAGATAAATTTTGTCATTATATGTGTGGATGAGCGGATCATCACCAGCGGGGGATCTATGAAAAAGATATGCGAGACATTATCAGAGACGGCTTTATTCAGCGGACTTAATCACGATTTGTTTCATGATTATTGCGGCAAAACCAATATCCGAATCGTCTGGAAGGGTGAAGTTCTGGTCAATGAGGGCGATCCATGCACGGGCATCGGCATGATCATCGAAGGACAGCTGGCTATGCAGAAATATGCCAGCTCAGGTGATTTTGCGACACTCGAGTTGCTGGGAGCCGGCGAGATTTTCGGTGAATACCTGATCTTCGGTAACAAGAAGACATATCCGGTGACCATCGAGGCGGTCACCAATGCCAAGATCGTCTTCGTCTCCAGAGAGATCCTGATGACACTGCTTTACCAAAGCCCGGAAATCATGCAGAGTTTTCTGACAATCCTTTCAGATCGGATCCAGTCCCAGAACCGGCGAATCTCACTGCTCTCACAGAAAAGTCTGCGGCAGAAGATCGCCAATTATCTTTTAGAACTACTGCGTGACCAGTTGGAAAAAGAAGGCGAAACGCCCAAGACAGTCCGCCGGACCGTATCAACCCAGGCAGTTGAACTGCCGGTATCTAAAGAGGTTGTTGCCCGGCTTCTGGCTATGCCGCGACCGTCTTTTTCCAGAGAACTGATCAGCATGGAGCGAGATGGACTGGTTCGGGTCAGCGGTCGCGTCATCTGGCTGACCGACCTTGACAGGCTCGAACGCGGGGTTATCGAAGGTTTTCAGTTATAGAAACGGCATCAGCCATAATCGGCAGATAAGGACCTCGCTCGCTCAGGCGGACTTATTTTCGCGAGGATCGTTACAGGTCAGAGGTATAAATGGCACAGATTCCTCAAAGCATGACGACTCT
>JAWSUP010000121.1:0-10872 GCA_033549405.1 Bacillota bacterium
GACGAAGCAAATGCCGAATTGGCAGCGGCGCAAGACGATCTGCAGACAGCCCTGACCAGCCTGTCAAGCACGTTTGAGCGCGACGACTTTGCCCACACAGCCGCCAGGGAAGCCTATAACCTGCAATATTTGAAAGTTGAAAACCTGATTGCTTCAACAGCCTCCATCGTCAATGCCGAGTTGAACATGGCCGAGGCCGGGAAAAAACTGAGTGAAGCCAACATAGTTCTAGACCAGACAAAAATCTATGCCCCGGTTGCCGGCAAAGTGCTTGAGATCGCTTATGCACCTGGTGATGATGTCCAGGCACGCACCAGTGCAACCAGCGGCACACCTGACTTTATGACGCTTTACGATCCGGCAAATGTCCAGTTGGTCGCCAATGTCAATGAAGGCGATATCAGTGGCCTTGAGGTCGGTCAGAATTTGCGCATCACTGTCGATGCGCTGTATCTGGAAAACCAGGCAGGAACCGTGACAGATGTCAGTATCATGCCGAAGATCGACAATACAGGCATTGTGACCTATGCCGTGACAGGCAGTCTGGAAAAACCGGACGAACGTATCCGCGATGGCATGAGTGTCTTTGTCCTGTTCCTGAAAAAAGAAAAGCTAGATGTCCTGCTGGTTCCCAACAAGGCTATCTTTATGGAGGACGGACGGCAGCATGTCCATGTCCAGATGGCTGATGGGGTCATCGAGAAACGTGCTGTTGTCCTCGGACTGACCAATGGCACGCAGAGTGAGGTTATCGAAGGCCTTGCTGCCGGAGAGAACGTCGTAACTGGCGGAGTCGACCGATGAGACCGGTTGAGATTTTACGCGCAGTCCTTCTCGGGATCGCGGTCAATAACTTCCGTGTCTTCCTGACCTCACTGGGTATTATCATCGGGGCTTTCACGATCATTATGGTCGTTGGCATTGGCAAGGCGGGTGAAGCAGCAGTATCTGCCCAGTTCAGCCGCTTGTCCGTGGAAAGCATCACGATTGCCCGCACGCGGGGAACTGGATCGACCCAGACCAGCACAGCTGTGCTTAGCCGCGATGATGCGGTTCAAATGGTTGATGAGCTCGATTATGTCAGGTCCATTGGTGTCAGCACCCGGACAACGTCTGACATATCGGCCGGTATGGTTTCAAGCAGCATTTCAATCCTGGGCATCGACGAAAACTACGCGATGATCACAAACCTCAATCCGCTTTATGGCAGCCTATTCAGTGATGAAGACTCCAGGATGCGAGCCAGAGTCGTTGTGCTGGGCTATCAGGTCGCTTACGACCTGTTCGATGGCAACCTGAGCGGTGCCGTTGGCGAATCGGTCAAAATCAAAGGCGCTTCCTTTACCGTCGTGGGTGTTTTCGATCGCGTCGGCGGGATGGGCGGCATGACAGGACCCAGTGCGGGCGGTTCGGTTTCTCCGGACGACATGGCCTATATTCCCTACGATGTTGCCCTGAAATACACTTCCGGAATTACGGCAACACGCAGCGGCATGAACAGTTCTGCTGTGAGCTATGTCGCCCTGGCTAAAGACATTGACAGCGTGGCGCCGGCCATTGAAGAGATCAAGGCTTATATTCTCGAAACAATCGGGTCTTCGGATGCATATACGGTTACAGATGCCGGCAGTGCCCTTGAATCCGCACAAACGACAGCACGGACCATGTCCGCCCTGCTGGTGGCCGTTGCGATCATCGTCCTTGTCGTCAGCGGCATCGGCATTATGAATGTCCTGATGGTCGCAGTCAAAGAAAGAACCCGTGAAATCGGTATCTTGAAAAGTATCGGCGCGACGCGGCGGACGATCATGGTTGAATTTCTGCTCGAAGCTGTTGTCATCAGCATTTTGGGCGGGCTGGCCGGAGCAGGATTGAGTGCCGCGGCGCCCTGGCTTCTGTCGTACACAGACATCGCCTTCCAGCCCTCGATCGACGGAATCCTGTTGGGTCTTGGCTTTGCCGCCTTGACCGGAATTTTCTTCGGTTTCTATCCGGCGGCCATGGCCTCCAGGCTGAAACCGATCGACGCTTTGAATTATGAATAAATCATCAAACGGAGGATTTCCTATGAAAAAACTACTGATACTTGTCTTAATACTTTCACTGCTGATTTTATCTGCCTCCTGTAATACAGGGACAGCTGGTGAGCCACAAACAACATCAGGAGCGGCAGAGACAACAACCCCCGAGGCAGGGATCAATACCGCTTCAGGCAATGATTACGACATCATGGGCGAGATCATCGAGATTGTCGGCAACGAAGTAACCTTGAAGCTTATGGAGTTTGATTCAACAGAAACTGAGACGCGTGTGCCCGGATCGGGCATGGGAAAAAACGGTGGCGGTGTTCCTTCGGAAAAGAACTACACGGGTGAAGAATTGATCTTGATCATTCCGGTTGGCACCCTGATGGTCACTCGCGTCCAGGTACTAAACTCAGAGACGACTGTTGCCTCCGGATCGGGAACTGGAACAGGTTCGGTTGAGAAAGAAATAGGTTTCAATGAGCTGGCAAAGGGCATGTTCCTGAAAATCCGTTTTTTCGACGGCAGCCAGACCATTGAGAAGGTTCTGGTCCAAAAGCCGAGAACATGAGTGATGAAGCAAACCCCGGCACAGCAGGGGTAAGTAGTAAACCCCAGCACAGCAGAGGTAAAAAGTCGCTAATGAAATTGAGGTTATGAACATGCAACCGATCATCGAGATGCATAATATATTTAAGTCGTATGGCAAAGGGGAAAACCAGGTTAAAGTCCTGAAAGGCATTTCGCTGACGGTAGAGTCTGGTGAATTTGTTGCGATCCTGGGTCCCTCCGGATCAGGAAAGACAACCTTGATGAACTTGATCGGGCTGATCGACACGCCAGATAGCGGCCAGTACCACATCGATGGTATCGATGTCATCCACCTGTCGGATCGCTCGGCTGCACGGATCCGCAATCGGAAAATCGGGTTTGTCTTTCAGAAATTCAACCTGATTGCTAAGTATAATGCGCTGCACAATGTCGCTCTCCCCTTGCTTCTGGGCGGGGCAAGCAATCGGGTCGCCCGGAAAAAGGCCATGGAGACACTGCAGCGAGTCGGGCTGAGCGACAGATGGCATCACCGTCCGAACCAATTGTCCGGTGGCCAACAGCAGCGGGTCGCGATCGCCCGTGCGCTGGTCGGTGACTGTTCCCTGATCTTGGCTGATGAACCAACTGGTGCACTCGATCAAAAGACAGGCCACGACATCCTGAGTTTTCTGCATCAGCTCAACGATGAGGGCTCGACCATCGTCATCATCACGCATGATCCATCCATTGCATCTGCCGCGAAGCGGATTGTGCAAGTCGAAGACGGTCTGGTTCTGTCAGCCTGACGTGCGGCATGCTAAACAACTATTTACGGACTGATCTCTGCTCAATCAAATCTCTCATTATTATCTTGAGTTCATCCGGCAGCCAGGCGTGATCGCATTGTGTCAGGAAAGCATCTCTCAGCGATAAATTCTTCAGGTGCATATCCGAGTTGCCAATCATGAATGAAAAACCACTCTAAGGAACAATTCAGACAGATCAAGTCCCGGACGATCAGCAATGTTTACTTCGATATTAGACCCTTTCGGGTGTAATTAGATTCAATATGCATTATTTAAACCCGTTAGGGATTATTACACCACGTTAACATCTATCTGAGTCTCAGTGAATCGGCCCAATATATTTTGCAGGGATGCAAGAATAAAGCGGCTAAGCTACAATATAGGTGATGATGAACAGATTCACCATTCTGTTATACAAGATGAAGGACTTGTCCATTATGCTGATGTCACCAGTTGCGAAAGGGTGGATGAAATGGAATCTGAAGCACTCAACGGACGCCAGCGCTTTATCAATGTCATGTCGTACCAGGCTGTTGACAGGATACCCAACTATGAGGCGGGTGTTTGGGGGCAGACCAAACAGCGCTGGATTGACGAAGGCCTGAATGAATTTGACCTTCACTGGGACTGGTGGGCGGGTGAGGCTTCTTTCGGTATGGATGCCAGGGAATTTATACCCGTAAATTATGGCATGATGCCGGCGTTTGCCCACGAGGTTCTGGAACGTACAGAACGCTATGAGATTTTCCGCGATACAATCGGCCGGACACACAAGGCACTGATTGACGGAACGGTCCGGGGAACCAGGGCAAGCATGGATCAATACCTCAGTTTTGCTGTCCGCGATCTCGATGATTTCCGCAAACTGCAGAAGCGTTATATCGCCGGGCTTGAAGCCCGTTATCCAGCCCGCTGGCGTGAAATCATGCTACCTGGCTGGAAAATCCGCCAGCATCCCCTGATCCTGGGGCAGAATTGCAGCACACTCGGTTTTTACTGGCTGGCCCGCGACTGGATGGGTACAGAACAAGTCTGCTATAGCTGGTATGATCAGCCCGAACTGATGCATGAGATGATGGCTTTCATTGCCGATTTTACAATTGAAGTGTCGCGACCCATCTTACTCGAGACAGATATTGACTATGTGATGCTCAATGAAGATATGTCCATGAAAACCGGACCACTCCTGAGTCCGGAACAGTACCGCACATTTATTTATCCGCACATGAAGCGACTGGTTGCGTTCCTGAAAAGCAATGGCGTGCGCTACGTCATCGTGGACAGTGACGGCAATTGCGAGGCACTGATTCCATTGCTGCTGGAATGCGGTGTCGATGCCATCTGGCCACTGGAGCGGGCTGCCAATATGGATCCTGTCCGCATAAGGCGTACGTTTGGCCGGGATCTGCGCCTGTTTGGCGGTGTTGACAAGATGGAACTGGCCAAGGGCAAAAGCGCAATAGACTGTCACCTGGCGCAGCTTGTGCCTCTGATCGAGGAAGGCGGATTTATTCCGACCGTTGACCATACGGTTTCGCCGGATATTTCGCTGGAAAACTTTCGCTATTACATCAAGCGCAAGCAAGACCTGCTAAATGGAACATTCTGAAATTTCCGGGTCTGAGACGGGCAGAACCCCGGCCATAAGTCGTCGAGGCTGGATCTGATTATTTCGGGTATCTGCATGGCTTTCTCCTCCGTACAGGGAAATCTTTGAGCTTCTTCGAACCAAACTAATATATTATGTAGAATTGTGTTTCATTGCTGCGGATGAGGACTTCTCAAAATATGGCATGCAGGTTGCTTTTTATGCGAATCCAGCCCGTATAATGTACCGCATTCATCATAGCCCGTCACAACGTGCCAGTCCGAGCCAGAGCCAAGTTTCATGAAGATGGGAGCCCGCATCCACAGAAGCACTGACCGCCGCGAGAACAGTTTCATTTGCTGTTCCTCTTTTCAGACGCTGCCACGTAAGACCGGCGTATCCGAAAATATAAACAAAGAACTCGTCCAGCCATCGCCAGCCTTTATACCAGCTCGGTATTGTTTGGTATTCGGAATCTTCCTCCGGCCATATCCAGCCAAGGGATACGCCGGTGAATGTTTGATAATCGTGATAAAGACGATTACGGTGCTTTTGCAGCGTCGTTCTGTTGCAGTCTCCGCAGTTTATACAATACGATTGTTTCGGATCGCAGAAATAAGGCCTATCTTCGGTAAACCCAAGAACCGGGATCAATACCGGTGCCAGTACGCCGAAAAATGGACTTGATTCAGCCCCGTCGGGTAATGGGATTATGTCGGGGATATGTATCATCCTATTCTATTTTACAAGCATTCTTAAAATTCGCAAAGCGTCATCGTGATGTAGCTAAGCATCCCTTCGGCTGTGTTACAATCAGGTTTTACCTTCCTGATATCCACGATTTTCGATGGGGGTGATAACCGCAACAACTGAACTGATGCAGCTTTTGCGCCAGCAAGATCCTGATG
Organism: Bacillota bacterium; assembly: GCA_033549405.1. Lineage (GTDB taxonomy): Bacteria > Bacillota > Clostridia > Saccharofermentanales > UBA5734 > JAAYBY01. The sequence continues at coordinate 5,858 of JAWSUP010000121.1, forward strand.
ATCTGGCAGTATATCTGGACAGGCTCAATAAAGAACACTTCTCCCTGGTGACACTCATCAATGCATTGTCGCCGCTTTTAGTGATGGAGAGCAACCTGCGCTTCTGCAGCTTTCACCTGATCAAAATGAGCCTGTTCTTGAGGAAATTGAGCCTGAGCGGTCTCTTAAGTCAGGCAACCGAAATAGCGCTGGCAAAAATGGTCGTCCAGCATTTGTTTTACCTGGAATGGATTGAACTTTCCGTTTCACCCTTTGTCCACTCGCCAGATCCGATCGATGCTCCTTTGGACAACATACTGACAGAAATCAGAAAAGGCAACGCGCACAACGCCTATTTTTATGCCGCGCTGGCCCTGAAGGACAATATGCCGCAACTCTTCAGCACACTGCTTCTGAACGGAGTTTTGTCTATCCTGGACACACTGGGTCATGCGCTGAGCTGTTTCTTCCCTGTCCTGGAGCAACTGGTCGACATGGATCACCCGGCTGCCGGAACAGCGCTTTTCTCCTACATTCTCTATCTTTGCCGTCTGCGTAAAAACAGCCTGTCCGTCAGGCAGTCTGCACCTGGCACAACGATTCCAGATCGATGACAAGGCGGACCGGCAGCACCATGGCCGTCATCCAGGCTTTATCCTATTTCATTGCAGACATCTGATGTTCATCTATTTTTCCGAAATATACCGATGCGGCAGATAAACATCGTCGCAAACACAGCCAGAACAGTCACTGCTGCCAGGCAGATCAGCAGCACCAACAGCGATATGCCGCCGGTTTGTGGTTTTGTGTCGCTGGCTGGGTTGGCGAACGGGTTGATCGCGCCTGCGATGAGCTGACTGGAAGCGAGATAACTGCCGCCGCCGCACAGGGTGAAGGTCACGCTGCCGCTGTTGTCAACTTCGATAGCCTGGCTGCCGGCCAGGATCCCGGCTGTTTCATGACAGGCATAGAGGTAAATGCGGTCGCCGGGTTTGCTGTCGGGAGCTGCGAGGGTGAATGTAACAGGGCCCGGCCACTCGCCGGACGGTCCAAAATTGTACTGGTATAAATCCTGGCTGGAGGCGGCTTGGGACAGCGTTGTGCGGCGCACCATATCGGGGACCAGGTTGATAGCCGGGAGACCTGCCGGGATCACATTTAGTTTGCTTCCGTCGATCCGGCAGCTGGCCTGGCCGAAATCCAGGAGCAAAACGCCCTGTTTTTCTTTCAGTAAAGTGAGTGCTGCGGCAGGCAACGGCAGGTTGCCATCCATTTCAGCGCTGACCTGCCCGCCTGTGGGCATGCTCTGCAGGTCTCGCAGGACTGCCTGCCAGGGATCAGGCTGCGGCGAAGGTGTCGGTACCGCAGTCACGACTGTGGTCGGACTGATGGTCGGCGCCACGCTAAGGTGGGCGGTCGGCGTCGGCTGTTTGGTCGGGGTCGGGCTGGTAGTCGGCATCGGCTTATCGGTCGGGGTCGGTCCGGCTGTCAGCGTCGGCTTTTTGGTCGGTGTCGGTCCGGCGGTCGGCGTCGGCTTTTTGGTCGGGGTTGGTCCGGTGGTTGGCGTCAGCTCTATGGTCGGGGTTGGTCCGGCAGTCGGTGTCGGCTGATTGGTCGGGACAGGGCTAATGGTCGGTGTCGGCGTCGGCACCGGGTTGGTCACGGTCAGGGAGCCGACAGCTGGGGATATCGATTCTGTCGGCGGAATTCCGCCTGTAAAACGCCCGGCTTTGGCGTCCGTCAGCGTCAGCTGCCCGGATGAGCCCTGCCCGGCGATGCATTTCAGAGTGACAGTTGTCAGGGTGACCGTTGTGCTGGTGTTGCTGGCGGTGTCCCACAAGCCAATCAGATTGCCGGACACCAGCTCGAAAAAGCTGCTATCGTAAACGAGTTCCGCCTGGACGGCAGCAGCATCGCTGACCGTCACATTGACGGTATAAGTGCCGGTTTGCCCCTTGCTCAGTGTCCTCGGACCGGATATCGAAAAGGAGGCGCTGGCCGCATAGACGCTGCCCGGAAAGATAAGCAGGGCAAGCAGGGCTGCGGCGCTGATCAGGTTGATGATTCTCTTCACGTCTTGTTTCCTCACTTCGCAAGAATGGTGTAGGTTCCCAGGATGTGCGCCCGGACGTATAAAATATCGGTGATGTCGATGGCTCCGTCGCGGTTGATGTCTGCGGCTGGTGTCTGCCAGGGCTGCAGCGTGTAGTTGCCGAGTATATCTGTCCGGATGTAGAGGATGTCAGTGATGTCGATGATCCCGTCGCCGGAGACATCGCCGAAGACAGACAGGGTCAGCTGGTCACAAACCTTGCCGCCGATGACCAGCTTCAGGGTCATCCCGCTGGCGACCTGATCGCCGGTATATTCGTTGCCGCTTGCGTCGTAGACTTTCAGGAGTTCCGGATTATTGGACAGATGTGTCTTCAGCTGGTCTACTGAGGTATTGATCGAGATGTCCTTGAGCACATGGTTGGTGCTGTCTATCTGGTAATCAGCGGCGAAAAGCAACGCCGGCAAGATATGGACGGTGCAGCTTGAGGTGAATCCGCCATCGGTCGTGCAGGCGGTGATCACGGCGTCACCGGCAGCAAGGCCGGTGATGATGCCGCTCTGGCTGACACTGGCAATATTGCTGTCGCTGGACGACCAGGTCACGCGCGGATCTGTGGCGTTGCCCGGTAAAATATTGGCAGTAATGGCCATGCTGTTGCCGACCGGAAAATTCACCGCGCCATAATTGAGCCAAACACCGGTGACCGGTATATACGACCGGTTGACCTGCAAGGTGTAGTCACGCGACTGGCCGCTCAGGATTCCGTTCACCGTCACCCGGAAAGTGTTCGCACCGGGGTTCACGCTGACCATGCCGAGATCGCCGTTGAGCTGGCTGCTGCCTTCAAGTGCTACGGCACTGAGCGAGAGGCTGCTGATGTCAGCTGCCACATTCAGGGTATAGGTTTGGGTCAGCGGATTGAAACCGGCGACTGCGCTGCCACCCACATTGAGGGTTGACAGCAGGGTTTCCGGGGCAAAAGTTCGGATGTAGTGCTCACCGCTGCTCTTTTTCTGTACCGCAACGGCCTGGCTGCCGTCATGCTCCATTGTGATGAAATCGTCGGCTGCAGTGAATGACCAGAGCAGGGTCTTGCTGTCATAGGCATAACCTTTGAATGTCTTGCCATCCCCCGTGTAGAAGCGGTTATGCGCCAGATCGAAGGCCAGCGACGTATAGGTGCTGCCGAGGGTGCCGGCATAGACCATGTCGCCGCTCTGGGTCGGCGTGCTGGTAAAGAGGTTGCCCGAGCCATTGAAGATCAGTTGCCCGTCTGGTGAGACGCGCATCAGGGTATACATCTCATAATTGCCGTGATAAGGCGAGTCGTAGTTGACGGTGATCAAGCCATCACTGACCTCAAAGGCGTCGATATCGCGCGGGATGAGATTCGTCGATATGGTATAGAGTTTGCCGCTGATTGGGTTGCGGTCAAGCCAACTTTTAAAATAGACCGATCCGATAGAGGAGCAGAATTGTCCGCTCTGGCTGGCGTAAGCGGCGAGGATCGAGTGCTGGTTGGATCCCGGCGCCAGAAATACATGGCCGGCTTCATCCGCGGCGATGTCGTAGGGGTCGATGTTGGTGTTGAAAATGAATTCGGTCCGGAATGTGGCTGTGTCGATGACCGCAACCGCGCCGTAGCCGTTGAGATAGGTGTTGTCCCAGTTCTGGTGGCCTGAACGCAGCAAGGTCAGGTAAATCTTGCCGTTCTTGACGACCAGTCGTTCCGCCGTCAGGGAAAAAGTTTTAGTCTGAACTTCGCCGGTTTCCAGGTTGACGCGGTAGAGGATGCGGCTGGACGGCGCTGTCAGATAAGCCACAGGACGCTCGGGATCAAGGGCTATATCCAGCGGGGTGAAGCCAAGGTTGGAACGGGCATCAACGGCCGGCGGCAATGGGTCGCTGTCCAGCCGTGTGACGGTCAGTGTATAGGTGCGGCTGTCACCGGACAACGGGTCGCTGACGTTGATCGTCAGGTTGTTTTCACCGACCGCCAGCGGGACAGAGCCAATATCGCCGGAGAGGGTTGATCCGGGAAAAGCAGCTTCGGCGCTGACCAGAACGCTCGACACAGCATATGGCAGTTCCGGTCCGGCTATTGTCTGCTGCAACGGGTAGAGTTCACTGCAGTAATCGCCGTCGATTTTTACGGACTGCAGCATCGTCCGGGAACCAGACTGGCGGAAAACCAGCAGCGAGCCGGCTTCTTCTTCCGCAATGATCAAGCGGCTGTCGGACACAAAGAGCATTTCAGTCTCGCGCGGCTGCGGCACAACGCGCCGGAAGGCAAGATCCTCTCCCGCATAGACGTTAACCAGCCGCTCGGACACCACATAGACTTCGTTGTTGGCGGGATCAGCCTTGACCAGGCTGCCGCCCTGGATACGGGTCACATATTCAAGGTTCGTTTCGGCCTGATCCGAGCAAGTCAGGACAACGCCGTTGTCAAGGAGCAGCTGCCGGCCGTCAGGCATCACCGTGATTGAGTTAGCCCGCTCGGTTGAGCTGTCCAGATAGCTCAGGGCGCCGTCGATCACCCGGTAGGCGTTGCTGCTGTTGTAACCGGTCGTGTAAAGCATGCCGATAGCTGGATTGTATTGCATGTCGTAAACCGAACTGGTATACGATTCAGAGAGCCGGCTGCCTGAAGACAGGTCATATGATTGCATGCGGGCAGAGCCACAGACAAACGCATGGACACCGTCCGTGGCCAGATGACCGATTTCAGTGTTGACCGGGATAATCTTGATGATCCGCCCGCTTGCCGGATCGAGCACAGCCAGCAGATCGGCCTCGACCTCCGGCGTCGACAAGGCTGCCAGCAACACGCCGTCGCCCCAGGTCAAGCTATGCGGTTTATACGGCATGCCGGCGGTCATCAAGGTGCTGGCGTTCAGATCGGCAACCTGGATCCTTTTCCCGACAGCATCGGTCAGGAACAGCAGGCTGCCAGTGGGTGCGGCAATGGTTTCAGCCG
>JAWSUP010000122.1:0-10757 GCA_033549405.1 Bacillota bacterium
TGGACGGGTTTATTGAACCTTTATTTTCGCAATCTACCTCTGACCTGTAACAAATAATGGACAAGTTCGCCAAAAAATTTCTAAATAGGTGTTGACAAACCCATAAGCCCCTGTTACAATAGAGATAGGTTCCAGGGAATACCTCACGAGGTAAGACCGAACGGAAAACCGCCACATCTCCGATGTGGAACGCGAAAGAGTAACAACTACTCATGAAAATGAAAGGGTATTGCTCTTTGGACAAGTGAATATCATTCAAGGACGAGCCACTGACCGAATATTCTTTGGGAAGTAAGCAGATCCAGAAAATGACAATTTGTTTGTTTAATGACACTTTCGCATAAAAGGGTAATCGTTTTGGTGTATGCTCAACAGGGTTCGCTGGAACCTATTTTTATGCCGTTTTAAAGTGCGCTCCTTGACACAAAACGTCCCTTATGAAATGCTCTTGTACCCAGGTTGTTATGATATTAGTTGATCTTCCGGGTTCATCAAAGATCAAGTTGATGATTCACAGCCCTAATATCAGCGATATACGGCAGATTGCGGCCTTGCTCATGGACATCCATGCCATAGCCGATCAATCGTGTGGCTGAGATGATAAAACCGCAGTAAGCGATTGGCACATTGATCAGTTGCTCGCCAGGATTTTGCAGTAAGGTACAGACCTTAACGCTTGCTGGCATGCGCGCCTGAAGCGTTTGAACCAGGTAGCCTGTTGTCAGGCCGGTGCGGATGATATCTTCTATCAGCAGAACGTGTTTGCCTGTAATCTCCAGATCGAGATCTTTTGTGATGCGAACGATCCCTTTTTGGTTGGTTGTTGTCGGATATGTGCCGATCGATATAAAGTCGAGCTGAATTGGTATGGTGATGGCACGCGTCAGGTCAGCGAAGAAATACAGCGAGCCTTTGAGTACGCTGATCAAAATCAGATCTTTGCCGGCATAGTCACGGCTGATATCCTGCCCGATTTCCCGGATTCTGCTCAACAGTTTTTCTTCAGAATAACGAACTTGGTTTGCTTGCGGCAATTCCATAGATCACAACGCCTCCTCTGTGCTGTCACATGCGCTGAAAGCGCTCAATTAAGGATTGGAAGTCTTTTCGATAAACAATTTTTACATGTACGCCCGGGTATAATTCCTGTAAGCGTTTGGCTTTCTTGTTCTTGATTGTGACATATTTCTGGCTCATGGTTGTCAGTTCCAGGTATGTGTCAAAGCGAGGCAGGTAAAAATCAGGACTGAAAGCCAGGGTTACATTACCCTCAGAGTCCCACTCGATGGGAAAGGTCCTGGGCTCATATACCCAATCGATCTGATACATATCCAGAATGCGGGCAAATTCCTCCTCTGACTTGTTTTTAAACTGAGGTCTGCCATTTGCGTTTTGAATGACTTCTGGCCGATCTGGTTGTGTTTCGAGTTGCCGCGTAATCTGAAGGTTGATCTGCTGCCTGATTTCATGCTGCTTCTGCAATGAAAGAATGGCAGCCGTGCATTCATCAATTGTCAGATCGGCTGTATTCAGGACAAGATCATAGAGTTCAGGATCGGCTGAATTGATGCCGAATACAGTCGATACAAAGCGATGATGCTTTTTGTCAGCCGTTTCCACTATTTTAGCCGCATTTTCTTCAGATACATGGAACATTGATTGGACACGCTCAATACGGACCGACTCAGGAGCTATGATTCGTAAATGAAGAACATCCGGATGCCTGGACAATATGACCTGGGAACCAAAACCGACCAGAACGGCAGAATGATCTTCGCAATAATGGAGTAATGAGTCTTCAAGGAGCGAACGATATGTCGCCCCCTGGTCATTTGCAGACAAGAAGAATCTGGCGCTGTTTTGCAGAAGATGATAATCGTTTTTTGTCGTAGTGGATTCAAAGAATCGTTTCAGGACGACTTCGCGAGTTATGAGCTCCCAGCCGGTCTTTTGGGCGATAGATCTGGCGACTTCATCGCCGAAACTGGCCATTTGCCGTGATATCGTCACTATTGGCAAAAGAAGAACCCTCCCATGCTGTAGATTTAAAAGTTGTTCATGCTGCAATCACTTTTTATTATACCATAGGCCTATTGGCTGAACTGCCAGAAAATTGGTCGGAAGAAATAATGAACAACCTGTTTTTTACTGTTTATCAACTGTCACAAAATCAGTTTGACAGAATCGAATCGGAAGCGTTACTGTATTCGTAGGACATGATATGAATTGAACGGTCCAAACAACCCAATAACGTGCGATATCGACCGGACGCTTTGTCTGGTCAATGTCATAAAGCCTGGGGAAGAACAGGAGAGGCAGGGACCAGCTTGCCGGAATCATATGGCAGATCGCAGCAGTGGTGTATTATTGCCGGTTTTTTCTTTGGCCGGTCCATACGGGATTGGTGATTTTGGCCTGCAGGCCCGCACGTTTGCCGCCAGTCTCGCGCAAGCTGGGTTTACCAGTTGGCAGGTTCTGCCTTTTACACCGACAGGTTATGGCAACTCACCTTACCAGGGGTATTCCGCATATGCCGGAAACCCCCTCTTCATAAGTCCGGATATGTTGGCTGACCGCGGTCTGCTGACCCGTGAAGAATGCCAGTCAGCACAATATGCGGGTGACCCGGGTCATATTGATTATCACTGGCTCGAAGCATCTCGGGAGCCGCTACTGCGCTGTGCTTACAGGCGGCTTGGTACTGAGGACCGACAGCAGATTAAATTATTTGTCGAGAGAGAAAAAGCCTGGATCGAGGATTATGCTTTGTTTCGTGTAATCAAGCGCAGCCAGGAAGACAAACCCTGGTGGGCATGGACAGACGATTTGCTTCGCCGGGCAAACCCGCTCGCGCTGACACGCGTGCGCAAACAATCAGCCGAAGAGATTCAATACTGGTATTTTGTTGAATATGAGTTTAATCGTCAGTGGCGACGCCTGAAAGAAGATCTTTCACTGATCGGCATTGAGATCATTGGCGATATACCAATCTATGTGTCTGCCGACAGTTCGGACGTCTGGGCCAATAAACAGTACTTCGAATTGGATGCGCAAGACTGCTTTACACGTGTGGCCGGTGTTCCTCCCGATTATTTTACAGCTGACGGCCAGTTGTGGGGCAATCCCCTGTATGATTGGCCGGTACATGCCGCAGAAAACTACGACTGGTGGGTGCGGCGCATCAAGGCTGGCTTGACGACATTTGATTATTTGCGCATCGATCACTTCCGCGGTTTTGAATCATACTGGGCTGTGCCGTTTGGCGAGACCACGGCCCGCAAGGGGCAATGGAACAAAGGTCCTGCCATGAAGCTTTTTGAGCGACTTTTGGCTGAGTTCCCTGACGCATCGATCATAGCGGAAGATCTGGGTGATATCGATGATGAAGTGCGTCACTTCCTAAGACAAACCGGCCTGCCCGGCATGAAAGTGCTGCAGTTCTCCTTCGATCCTGCATCAGATGCCGACAATCGGCCCCATCAGTATCCGCGCCATTGTGTTGCATACAGTGGGACTCATGACAATACGACACTGGCTGGATGGCTATCGCACCTCGATCCCCTGGAGAAAGCGCTGATCAAGGACTACTGTGGCGATGTGACCTGCGAAGCCGTCCTGCGCTGCCTCTGGATGACCGGTGCAGAAAGGATCATTGTCCCTGCCCAGGACCTAATCGGACTCGGAAGTGATGCCAGAATCAACATTCCGGGAACGATGTCCGGGAACTGGCGCTTCCGTTTGACGGATACCCAGATCGACCAGATCGAATTTGACCGCTTCTACAGACTCAACACCATTTTCGGACGCTGTCCCATCCACAAGGTCGTCAGTTGTCTCAGCTTGCATGACAGAGACGAATAATGGAACCAGTTTCGGATCAAACTGGGTACCGGCACAACGACTGATTTCATCGAGCGCATCTCGTTCGCTTTGGGCTTTTTTGTATGAACGATTGTGCGTGATAACGTCGTAAGCATCGATAATCGACAGGACGCGCGATAATTTGGGTATCTTTTCTCCTTTCAATCCATCAGGATAACCTGACCCATCCCAATGTTCATGGTGGTGCAAGATCAGCTGGGCGATGCCTGTCAATTCAGGCGTAGATTTGGCAATGTTGTAACCTTTTTCGGGATGTTTTTTCATGATTTCCCATTCGTCGGTATTAAGTCTGCCCGTTTTTCGCAAAATCTGATCAGGAATACCGATTTTGCCCATGTCATGCAGCACCGCCAATAGACTGAGCTCTTCAAGCTCATCGATGGTCAGTCCGACAATGCGGCCAAATTTATGGGCGATATCGATCATGCGACCGGCATGCTCTTCAGTCTCATAGCTCTTCTCATAGAGCATTCTCTTGATAGACTGCAAAATAGCATTGCGTGCACTCTTGCCCTCCATCAGTTTGTGCCGGTACATGCGGTCTTCAGCCAGTTTCAGCAATGCTTCAAGGTCGCTTGAGCGATCTGTATTGGTGGCGCTTCCCAGCGCCAGACTGGGACGGATCGGATCAGCAGGGGCCTCAGCACACAGGTCGAGAATGCGTTCGCGAACTGAGGTCGCTGTCGCTTCATCCGTTTTGGGCAGGATGACAGCAAATTCATCGCCTCCCCAGCGGGCGACAATATCTTCGCGTCGGGTCGCTTTGCGGAGGATGTTCGCAATGGAGATCAACAGCCGATCGCCCTCTAGGTGACCAAAGATGTCGTTGGCGATTTTAAGCCCGTTGCAGTCGCCCAGGATGAGTGTGATCGGGTATTGTCGATCAGTGTTGAGCCGCTTGAGCTCTTCTTCAAAAAAGGCGCGGTTGTAAAGTCCTGTCAGCGCGTCATGGTAGCTGATGTAGCGGATTTCATCAGTCTCCTGCTTTTCACGGGTTATGTCCCTGAAAACAATGACATCGCCATAAACCGAGCCAGATTGATCTTCGATCGGTGAGCAGGTTGCGGCAATGAAATAGTCGTTACCATCCCGGGACCACAAATGGATGACATCTTGCTGACCGGTATTGTCAGGTGATGTTGTATCAGCCTGGGCTGGCTTCAAGTCCTGAACAGGCCTGTTTGTATGCATGACAACAGACAACAGATGCTGGTTTGCCTCGCGGAAAGTCCAGCCGGTCAACTTTTCAGCGGCACGGTTCATGTTGATGATCAGACCGGACGTATCGGTCGCGATGACAGCATCGCCAATCGACTGCAGGGTGGTTGACAATCGTTTTTCGTTGATCCTGATGTACAGTTCATGCTCCCTGCGAATCAGCGCATTGATCACGATCTCACCGATGAGCCTGATCAGGGGCAGATCGTTTTCCAGCCAGCTGTTCTGATATTTATGCATTGAAAAATGAAAATAGCCGAGACGTTCTTCTTCCATTGTAATGGGAACGGATACTACTTCAAACAGGTCCTGGCTGTTGGCGCTAGCCGTATCACTGTTGCTCTGGTTGTGCCGGACGTGATAGCGGACAGGATTTTTGATTGCCTTTGAGCGGAATATTTCGATGCTGCTCTCAACTGCGTTTTCTGAAGCGCCAAGCCTTTTCAGAACGTCGTTGACAGCGCTGTCCATCTCTTCGGCGCGAACGGCTACAAAATGTTTGGAAATCTCTGAGATCATCTGTTCCATTTTGAGTCGATGCTGAAGGATATCTTCAATCGCTTTGCGATCGGAAACATCCTCAACAAGAAAGGTGAGACCAACCAGCAATCCAGTTTCGCTGATAGCTGGCCAGGCTTTCAATCGGAATGTGGTATGGCGTTCGCCATGTGGCTGCATGACAATGTCCATGCTATTCGATTGAGAGGTTTTAGCGTCAGCTATGAAAGAATGAAATTGACTGATCTGTTTGCGACTGATGTAACGTTCCGCCCGTTTCCCCAGCATCGATTGCGCTGATTCGCCTAACGCTTCTGCAACCTGCTGGTTTATATAAAGCGTGATCCCTTCTGCTGACAGGCACCAGACCGGTCCCTGCACCAGAGCGGCGACAGGCGGCCTGGTCTTTGCAACATCATCTGATGTCTCCACGTTTCGGGTGCGAACGATAATCACCAGCGGATCACCCGTACATTCGAAACTGACAGATGGATCGATGATAAGGTTTCGGAAAGATCCTGCAGATGATCGCATGGCATAGGTCTGGGCTGGATCAAGCTCAGCATGGATGGCTCGCTTCATGTTTTCGGCAGCGCGCGGCATATCAGCAGGTATCAGAAAATCGGTGAAGTGGCGTCCGGAGACCTGCAAGTCATACGGATAACCATAGATGGCCATCAAACACGGATTTGCGATGATAATCGATCCATTCAGATTGAGGATGGCGAGCAGGTCTGGCTGGACATGCAGCAGTAAATTGAAAAATGGTTGGTCGGCATCCTTGTTCTCATCATGGTTGGGATTGAGTATTTGATTACGCTGTGCGGTCCGGATTTTCTCAAATGTCATTGTGATCAATGCGCCGACAATCGGTTCCTGGTCGGTGTTTGGTGACAGTTTCTGCCAGAGGGACTGACGATACAGTCTCTTTTCCGACAATGATTGCAGAGTTGCCTGATGTTGCCTGACTTGCTGCTCCAATCGTTGGTTGCTCTCTGCCAGAAGGCTGTTCTGTCCGGCCAGCTTCTGCTGCTTTCTCAACAATAATCCAGCTGATTGAGCAACGGCAAGTGCGATAACAGGATGCAGCAGCCAGAAAAGCAGAGCCGGCACATGCTGCCAGGCGCCAAGGACGGATACGGCAGGCGGCCAGAACACCATGTCCGGGAAAAACAGCCGCCATGAGCTGGCAAACCCGAGGATCAGGCCTGTCACTATCCCAATTGCACTTCTGGTGATTGTGCTGAGCCATGCAACAAGAATCAGACCTACAACAGCCAGCCAGATTGACAGTGGTTGCGGACGGGTTATAAATGCCCATGCATAGAGGCTGAGCAGCATTGCTGTCAGCAGAATGGACATAAGAAGTCTGGCGAGCCGGTTTTTTTGCATGCTGTTACACCATGATGTTAATTGGCAATCAGTGCCTGTGGAGATGTTCAGTTAGAATTATAACTTTTTTCAGATGAACGATCAAGCTTTTGCAAAAATAATGTTTTACCCTTTCGTACCGGCTGAAAAGTCTGTTGTTCACTCAGATCCGCACCAACAACTGTAACTGGACCAGTGTATTGACAACCACTGTCATAATGATTAAAATACGATTAGCACTCAAAAGATTAGAGTGCTAATCCGTCCCTTGGGTGGTTGATCATGCGCGATTGAATGGTAAGGTGTTCGTGATGATTCGTCGGGTTAGGGCATTTTTTATTCGTTCGAACAATATATGAACAGAATGGAGGTTTTCTTATGTCAGTTAAACTGATTGCTTATGATGAGAAAGCACGTAAGGCTATTGAGGCTGGTGTCAACAAACTGGCTGACGCGGTCAAGATAACACTGGGGCCGAAAGGGCGCAATGTCGTGCTGGACAAGAAATTTGGATCTCCGGTTATCACGAATGATGGCGTAACCATTGCTAAAGAGATCGATCTGGAAGATCCCTATGAAAACCTGGGCGCTCAACTGGTCAGAGAAGTGGCCAGCAAGACAAATGATGTGGCGGGCGACGGCACAACGACAGCGACGCTGCTGGCGCAGGCGATTGTTCGGGAAGGATTGAAAAACATCGCAGCAGGGGCTAATCCAATTATTCTTAAGCACGGTATCGACAAGGCTGTAGAAGCAGCTGTCGCAGTCATACAAAAGAGCAGCCAGAAGCTGAAGGGCAAAGAGGACATGCGCTTCGTCGCGACCATTTCGTCCGGAGACGAGAAGGTGGGACAGCTGATCGCTGATGCCATGGAAAAAGTGACAGCGGACGGTGTCATTACGATTGAAGAGTCCAAGACCGGTCTCACTTATACTGATGTTGTAGAAGGCATGCAATTTGACCGCGGTTACGTATCGCCATACATGGTGACTGACACGGACAAGATGGAGGCCAACCTGGAAAATCCGTATGTATTGATTACAGACAAGAAGATCAGCAATATCCAGGACCTGCTGCCGTCGCTCGAGATGGTCGTCAAGATAGGTGGCCAACTGCTTTTGATAGCAGAGGATGTCGAAGGGGAAGCCCTGGGCACGATCGTTGTCAATAAGTTGCGCGGCGTCTGTACTTGCGTTGCGGTTAAAGCACCTGGTTTCGGTGATCGTAGAAAAGAGCTGCTGCGCGATATTGCGATACTGACCGGCGGTCAGGTTGTCTCTGAGGAAATCGGCCTGAACCTGCGCGACATCAAAAAAGAGTGGCTTGGCCGCGCCCAATCAGTCAAAATCCAGAAAGAGAATACGATCATCGTCGACGGGGCTGGTGATCCTAAAGCGATCAAGGATCGTGTTACAGCCATACGCATGCAGATTGAGGAAACAACATCGAGTTATGATAAGGAAAAACTGAATGAGCGCCTGGCAAAACTGGCTGGAGGCGTCGCTGTCATTCGGGTCGGCGCTGCGACTGAAACCGAAATGAAGGAACGGAAGTTCAAAGTGGAAGATGCCTTGCATGCCACCCGGGCTGCCGTCGAAGAAGGTATTATTCCAGGCGGCGGTACGGCGTACATGAGTGCTCTGCCGGCCGTAAAAGAGTTGATTGACACATTACAGGGTGATGAAAAGACCGGAGCGGCCATAATCCTGCGCTCTCTGGAAGAACCGCTGCGCCAGATCGCGATTAACGCCGGGTACGATGGCGCCATCGTAGCTGATAAAGTGAAGAACAGCCCTGCTGGAACAGGCTTTGATGTGATGCAGGAGGCATATGTCAACATGATATCCGCAGGTATCATTGATCCTGTCAAGGTGACCCGGTCAGCCCTGCAGAATGCCGCATCGATTGCCGCCATGATACTGACAACTGAAAGCACGGTCGTTGATAAACCGGAGAAGAAGAAAGAAGGGCCGAGGCAGTCGGATGATTACGATTACTAATACTGCTTTCCCTCCCCCTGCATAGCGAGAACAGCACCTTAGCCTGCGGGAAATCTGTATTAATGATTAATGATCGATCTTTGTTTTTTCGGGTTTGTCTGAATCCGTGTTCCGCCTGTTGCCCTTCGGCATGGTTTTCAGACTGAACAAGTGAATGCTGACGCCGATACCGACCAGTGGCAACAGGATGCGAACAAGGGTTGACGGCACCAGAATAGCCGAGACAGTCAAAGAAAGCCACAACAGAAAGAGGGCCAGAATTTTGGTTCTTCTGTCGACGGATTTGTGTCGCAGGTAGTTTCGAATGGTTCTGCCAAACAGGCGATGGTTGAGTAGCCAGGCATAAAGTCTTCTGGAACTACGCAAATAGCAAGCTGCCGCAAGCAGCAAAAAAGGTGTGGTTGGTAAAACAGGCACGAAAATTCCGATTATCCCCAATGCCAGGGCTACAGACCCGGCAAGGGCAATCAGCAGGCGGACTGCCAGGCTGAATTGACGGGGTGATCGTCCGTCCGCATGAATAGTACCAGATTCTGGAGAAGGCGGCTCAGGCCGCCTTCTCCGTGTTTCTTTTGAATCTTTTGATTTTCTAAATTTCATATCAACCTTATGCTGCCGACAGGCCAAAGATTTTACAGTCATCCCTGATTAGATGGCTTCTTCGACAGACAGGCCGAGGGCGGCGGCGACACCTTTGCCGTAGTCCGGGTCTGCTTTGTAGCAGTTGCCGATATGCCGCAGCTTGATGGCTTTAGGCGCATCACCCATAGCCCGGGCTGTATTGCCGAACAAGGCCTCTTTCTGATCTTTGCTCATCATGCGGAACAGCTTGCCGGGCTGCGTAAAGTAGTCGTCATCATCGTCGCGGAAATTCCAGTTGTCAGCATCGCCATGCAAGGCCAGGGGTGGTTCACGGAAAGCCGGCTGTTCCTGCCATTCGCCTTCGCTATTAGGCTCATATCCGATTGTGCCATCCTGGTTGCTGTTTACACGCATCTGGCCATCCCGGTGATAACTGTGGAACGGGCAGCGCGGCGCATTGACCGGTATCTGGTGATGGTTGACACCGAGGCGGTAACGCTGGGCGTCGCCATAACTGAAAAGGCGTCCTTGCAGCATTCTGTCAGGAGAAAAGCCGATACCTGGAACAATATTGGCGGGATTGAAAGCCGCCTGTTCAACATCAGCAAAATAGTTGTCAGGATTCCGGTTCAATTCAAGAACGCCAACCTCGATGAGTGGGAAATCGCCTTTGTACCAGACTTTGGTCAGATCAAATGGATTGTATGGCATATTTCTGGCCTGTTCTTCTGTCATGACCTGAATAGACATCGTCCAGCGGGGATAATCACCGCGCTCAATGCTCTCGAACAGGTCGCGCTGATGGCTTTCACGATCCTTGCCAACAATAGCCTCCGCTTCGGCATCAGTCAGATTTTTGATGCCCTGCTGTGTCTTGAGATGAAACTTGACCCAGACACGTTCCTGGTTGGCGTTAATCATGCTGAAAGTATGGCTGCCATAGCCGTTCATATGGCGATAAGACAGCGGGATGCCGCGATCACTCATGGTGATGGTGACCTGATGCAGCGCTTCCGTCAGTAGCGTCCAGAAATCCCAGTTGTTTTTTGCGCTACGCAGATTGGTGCGCGGGTCACGCTTGACAACGTGGTTGAGATCCGGAAATTTCAACGGATCGCGCAGAAAAAAGACTGGCGTGTTGTTGCCGACCAGATCCCAATTACCTTCTTCGGTATAGAATTTCATGGCAAAACCGCGGATATCAC
>JAWSUP010000123.1:0-10688 GCA_033549405.1 Bacillota bacterium
ATCCGATCACGTCCAGCCATTCAGTGCCGCAATCGGCGATCAGGAACCCGGACCGGTTGTCCTACAGCCAGATGAGCACGTTGATCGGATGCCCGCTGAAATGGGCGCTGCAATACTTCGCCGAGCTGAAGCTGCCGGAAAGCCAGGTCATACCAACCGGAAACCAGATGATCGGCTCGTTGTGCCATCGGATTATCCAGGCACTCTATGATAATGGCAGGCAATGGAATGCAGAGGACGCAGGAGTCGAGGCGAGTATTTTATTTGACCGCCTGCTGCCGGCCCTGGCGTCCGAATTGCTGCTGGAAGGCAATACAGTGGAAAAGCAGCGTTACCGGGATGCGATTTGCACAGCCGTCCGGCTGCTGACCGAGGCGATCAACCGCCGCCACCTGAAGGTTGAAAAAACAGAAGTGCCGCTCACCGCAACAATTGACAGCATTCCATTTATCGGTTTTGCAGACTTGCTGCTCAGGGATGCTGCCGGCAATGTTTATGTGCTGGACTTGAAATGGTCTTCATCCAGCAAATACCGCCGGCAGGAAATAGAAGAAGGGACTGCCTTGCAGCTTGCGACCTATGCCTGGATGCTGAGGTCCGCTGAACAGGCAGAGCAGATCCATACCGGCTATTTCATGCTGGCCCAGGGACAGCTCATCAGCGACAGTCCACTGCTTTCCGACGAGGTGATTAACGCCCCCTGCTCGCTGGAAGAAGTGTGGAACAGGGGTGTGACCAGCCTGAAAAGCGCTTGTCGCCAGATGTCGGACGGCCTCCTGGAGGCTCGCGGCGTCAAGGAACTGCTGCTGTCCAAAGAAAATGACCTGAGTGAAGAAAAAACCAGGGAAAAGATAGCGGCTGAATACTGGGACAACGGGATGCTGTACCAGCGGCCACCCTGCAATTTCTGCGATTTTGGCCATCTGTGCGGCCGGTCAGGAGGTGTCAGATGAACACGATGGAACTTGTCAATGCCAGCGCCGGTTCAGGAAAAACCTACAACCTGACCGCCAGGGTGGTCGAGGCCCTGAAAAAGGGCATCGATCCTGAGTCCCTGATGGCCATGACGTTCACCAACCGGGCTGCCGCGGAGTTGTGTGAACGGATCCGGGTCCAGCTCCTGAAAAGCGGGCAGCCAGAAAAAGCAAACAGGATCAACGATGGCTTTATTGGCACAGTCAACAGCATCTGTGCCCGGCTGCTCAAGGAATATGCGCTGGAGGCAGGTCTGTCGCCGGCCTTGGAGATCATGCCGGAAGAGGATAGTGTCAGTATTTTTCGGATTTCCATTGAACGGGTCGTCAATCAGTATGCAGAGCAGATAGAGCCTGCCGCGCGGCGCCTGGAGATCAATGGCGGCAACAGCGGCTACCAGGCTGCCGCCGACTGGCGGGATCAAGTCAAGCAGATTGTCGACCTGGCCAGGAGCAACCAGATCACACCAGAACAGCTGGAAGCCTGTTCCCGCTACTCATGGGAGTCTTTGCGGGACGTCTTTGGAGCAGCGGCCGCAAAGGATTTGGACCAGGCGCTGCAGGCGGCATTAACGCTGGCCATCAACAACCTGGACCAGCGCGGCACGCTGACCAAGACAACACAAAAAGCTTTGGAAACATTAAAAACAGTCAGCAGACGGCTGGCCAGAAACCAGCAGACCTGGAGTGACTGGAGCAGACTGGCCAAGCTGGCTGCCGCCAAAGATGGGCAGGACAGCATCGAACCTGTTTGTGCCATCGCTGATCGCGTGCTCCGGCACCCGCAATTCCAGGCCGATGTCAGACAGGTCATTGAAGGCGCTTTCCAGTGCGCGATCGGGGCACTGCGGGATTACGACGATTACAAACTGAAGCACGGCCTGATGGATTTTACAGATCAGGAAACACGTGTCCTGGAGATGGCACGCGACAATGAACCCTTCCGGGCTTCAATCCGTGATCGCGTGCGCGTGCTCATGGTCGATGAATTCCAGGATACCAGCCCGATACAGCTGGCACTGTTCCTGGCTTTGCACGAACGGGTCGGTCGATCGGTCCTGGTTGGTGACCCCAAGCAGGCCATCTATGGCTTCCGCGGCACAGATCCGCAGCTGATGGAAGATGTCATCGCGACGATCGGCCAGTCCAGTGTGCTGGACTGTTCTTGGCGTTCCAGGGAGAACCTGATCGCCTTCACCAATGCGCTTTTCGCGGCAGTGTTTCACAAAATGGGCCAAGACAAGGTATGTCTGAAAGTACCCGCAGAACGAAAGGTTCAAGCCAAAGGCGGCAGCCTGGAAGCCTGGCATCTGTCTGCCAGGAATAATGCTGAAGAGACCACAGCCATAGCCGGCGGCGTGCAGGATCTGATCAAACGCATACCCGGGATAACGCCAGGCTATATAGCCATCCTGTGTCGGACCAATAAAAAGTGTGTGGAAATCGCAACCTGTTTGGAAAGTCTTGGCATCCGGGCTTCAGTCGGTCAGGGCTTGCTGCTGGATACCAGGGAATGCCGCCTGGCGCTGGCCGCGCTCCGCTACATGAACAATCAGTATAACTCCCTGGCATTGGCGGAAATCAGGCAATTAACTGAGCCAAACGAATCCAAAGAAGCCTGGCTGGCTGATCTGATGTCCAATCCGCAGGAAACCAGGCAAAAGTGGTCTGCTGACCCCCTGATGGCCCCCATCCATGAAGGCAGGGAGAAAATCAAATACTGGACGCCCTTAGAAGCACTTGAACAAGCCATCAGCCGGATCGGCCTGCTGCGCACGATCAAAGCCTGGCCCAATCCGAACCTGGCCAGGAGCAATTTAGATGCTTTGCGGGGAGCTTGCCACCAGTACGTGGATCAATGCGCTGCTCACCGCAGCGCGGCTACCGTGGATGGATTCGTGACCTGGCTGAAAGCGGCCGAGACAGAACAGGCGCAGGGGTCTGGCGCGCTGACGGTCAATGTGCTGACCTACCACGGCGCCAAGGGGCTTGAATGGCCCTGGGTTGTGCTGACTGACTTGGATGCCTCACCCCGCGAGGCTGTGTTTGGCGTCAATCTTGAAGCGGCTCCACAATTTGACATGGCCAATCCACTCGCCGGCCGTAAAATCCGTTATTGGCCCTGGCCTTTTGCCGCGCAAAAAACATATCCTCAGCTGGATGACCGCATTGACAGGCTGCCGCTGAAGCAAACAGCCCAAGATAAGGCAGCCTATGAAGAGCAACGCCTGCTGTATGTTGGCATGACAAGGGCGAAAGACGGCCTGGTTATGGCCATACGGAAAACCACAAACAAGCAGGGGGTTCGTTTACAGACGGGCTGGCTGGATGCCTTGACGGATGCAAGCGGTGAAAGTGTCATCAGATGGAACACCGGTTCCGGCAGTCAGCTGGTCCAGGTGGGTCCTGCGCAGATACCAATCAATATCTGTGAATATGATCCAGAAACGACTGAAGGCCCTGGCGTGATGGTCAAAGAAGCAGAGTATCTGCCCGCGTTACCCCAAACAGTAGCCATCCATCCTGTCGCACGCCTTTCACCCAGCAGCCTGTCCGACGCTGCAGGTATGGAGACAGGCCGGTGGGCCATGATCGCGAACTTCAACGCCCGGGTCAGGATTTACGGAAAACCTGAGATGGACAATCTGGGCAGCGCTGTCCATGCTTACCTGGCGGTTGATGATGTTGGCCTGACGGATACAGCGAAACTGGCACTGGCGCGTGATATTCTCGACAGATGGGGTCTGCTGGATGCAATGGATCCTGCGGACATTGTGGCTGCCGGCCAGCGGCTGGCTGAGTTCATCAGGCAACGTTATCCAGAGCATAAGGTATACAGAGAATGGCCCATGACCCTGCGCAATGATAAGGGGCAACTGCTGCAGGGATGGATCGACCTGTTGCTGGAAACGCCGGACGGCTATGTCATCATCGACCACAAAGACTACCCCGGACCGGATGCTGAAGAGCGGGTAAAGAAATACATCCCGCAAATGGCAACGTATCAAAGCGCGGTAGAGCAGGCGACAGGCCGGCCGGTGATTGAAACATTGCTGCACATGCCGATCAGCGGTCAGATTCTTCGGTTGCAGTAGAAAATTAACAGATTATAAACCGAAGGCCGCGTCTTGTTGTTGGCGTAGCTTCCAGACAAACGTATCACCAGGGGCTTCCAGCATGTTGTGGGTGAGCGTGGTCCCTTTTGGGATCCGCCGGTTCACGCGAACAGATTCCGCGAGGCCTAAGGGAAGAAAACGCTCCTCTCTCGCGACATCGAATATTACCATCTCACCGCGCACAGTCTTACCACCAATTCCGTCCAGGCAGTCGCCCGGTTGCAGATCCTTTTTGGCGACAGCGGCTACATCGGCAACAGGAGAAGGTAGCGGTGCACCTGTTGGCTCATTATAAAGCACAGCCTTTAAAATTGACATCGGCGTCTCAATTCCGACGAAATGATATGGCCGGTAGATCAGAGCGTGGCTACAGTCTGCGTTGTGCAGGAATCCCTTGTGCCGTATGACTTCTCGGGCTACCGGGTTGTCTGTCGAAACGATGATGAAGACGCCCCCGCCCAGTAGCGGCTCGACGGTCATCTTTCCGTCCGGCGAAAGGCAGTTAACGACGTCGACGACGCCCGGGCGGGTGAAAAGGCCGCCTTTCTCTTTCAACTCGAATGTGCTGATAATTTCTTCAAGCCTGAGTGATGGTTTATGCATACCCCGTATGTCGGGAACGAGACCTGTCATGTTGGCGACACAGCACATCTCCACCTGGTTCTTTGACCCGTCGTCGTAGCCGATATCGGTGCGCTTGCCCTCGCCGCTCTGCAGTTCATCCGGCTTGATATGCGTCCACTTCCCTGCTGTAAAGACGGGAAGACCCAGCACATTTGCCCAATCGCACAAGCCCTTGATGAGGCTGGGCTGGTCCCCGTCTCCCTCCGTGTATACGACGCCCGCCTTATCGGCAAAACTTCTTAAAAAAGGGCCAACGACGACGTCTGATTCAATGTTGACGACGACGACATGCTTGTTATTTTCTATCGCCTTATAGGCGAATTCTGCGCCAAAGCAAGGATCGCCGGTAATGTCACAAACAACGTCCAGCGGCAAATTGTTCATCGCCAACGCATCCTCTATCACGACCTTCTTGCCGAATTCTAAGGCCTGTTTCGCTTCCTCAAGGGATCTTGCCACACGGATGTCGCTCTCGTGCCAGCCTGCCACTTTCAGTGCGTTCACTGCGGCCATGGGGTTAAGGTCCGCTACGACTGATGCTTCCATGTTCCGGATATATGACAGTTGCGAAATCAGCCCCATGCTGAATTCACCAGCCCCAGCGATACCCACTTTGATCGGTTTATCCAAATCTGACAGTTTATCAAACATCGTCATGTTCATCTAATGCATCTTCTTCCATATCGTTGAAAGTCAAAATTGTTGCCACTTCACATACCTTTTAGTAAGTCTCTCGGGGAGTTCATAGAACAAGTTAATTTTAACAACCCTCTAAGTCTGCAGACTTTTGAGATTATATCAGACGTGAAGCAGTATTGGAATATCGCAGGTGATGTCCCTTACAGTGTAATTGCTACAGAGCAAAATAGTTTTTCATCGCGCTATTCCCCTCCATATTCAACCAGGCATTCAGATACATCTCAGCTTGCTCATATGATTGCGTACGATGGTCGGCCAACAGATGATGCAGTAAGAGGCCAGCATCATGTTGAACAACAGACTCAACCAGCAATTCTGCAAATGACCACCGGGGGATCATGGCCTTGATCATCAAATTTTTTGTAAAAGGCTTTTCCTGAATGGGATGCAGGCCGAACACATCAATCATTGCCTGGCATTCAACAACAACATCCTCCGGAATTCCTTTAATAATAAAGCCTTCGTTCGGTATGTTGACCTGATAAATCCCTTTGACATTATTGGTTATTGAATTTATGATCGGAACGATTTGCTCCCCGCTCGGTTTGGCTCCAAATACATCCGTAACGCTCTGGCTTGGATCATTGGCAATGGCTTCTATTTTGCTGCTTGTATCGGCCAGCCTGTCCAGATGCTTCTGCCAACCGACATGTGAATCCATACCGCCTGTTTCACCAAACCAATACTGCTTCGACGCAAAATCCTGATGCATCCACCAGGCAGCCATTCTGGCGGTGTCACCAATCGGCAACATCCCAAACAGGCGATACTGCTCGATAGCGGCTTTACCCAGGTCATACTGCATTGCCGTATCATCATTTTTATGTTCTTCGATCCAATTTTCCAGGATTGGCATTGCATCTTTCCCATCGTAGGTGAATTTACTCAGCCATATCCAGTGATTAAACCCGATGGCCCTGCCATCGGCTTTTTCCGGATCAAGTCCCAGAGCCTTGGCAACGTTCTGAATTCCGTGATGCCCATGACACAGGCCAATCACATTTACTTTTGATGTTCTTGCAAGCATGGTTCCGCCTTCAAACACCGGGTTTGCTGACTGAATTAAAAGAGCTTGTGGGCAAATTCGTTCAATTTCCTGTGCTAATTCAGAAAAGAAAACCATTTGCCGCAAATAGTGAAGCCAGGTTCCACGATAATATCCGTGTTCAGTTCCCAAATTTCTGCATGCCTCTGCATAGGCATGACCGCCAATCTGTGCGGTATTGATTATGAAATTAGCGCCATCGAGCGCCATATGCTGATCCACTGTCTTTTTGAAAACAAATTTTGCATTCATTTCGTTCGACAGTCGTTCCGCCAGATTATAAACCATATCCAGCTTATGCTGGTCGATATCCATAAACGTTACAGCGGCACCGTGCAGTGATCGGGTCATACATAAATCTTTTATAATTCGTGTTGAGAAAGTTGCGCTGCCTGCGCCAATAATTGAGATGTTAATGTCATTCATTTTGCGTTCTCCTTTTATGGCATTGATATCTGGTCTTTATTGCACTTCCGTTTTGTTACTGTTGCTCCAGCTTGATAAGATAGTTTCCAGGATCTGCCCGAAAACATCCTTCTGCTGAAACAGGTACAGGAATGAGTCTGTCAGTTTCTTTTCTGAAGACAGCGCGGACAGTGTATTTGTAGCTCTTAAGATAAAAATCTGATCCAGCTTCTTTTAGTCGTGAAACCACAGGTTCCTTATTGATGTTACAGTACCGGTTAGCAAAACCGTAATAATATCCATGGAATGGGTCGTTAACATACAGCTGGTCTGGCAAGACAAGTAGTTCAAATTCCTTTTCATTTATGACTTCAAGGTAATACAGCCCATTTCCCTCATGTTCTGCATATGGGGAACTGCCTGACCCGATGATTCTCTTTGGAGAGCCAATAACAGGCATACTTGCTGAACCTGCATGGATATATAATTCCTCATTTTGATACACAACCGAGTCTTTTTTTGCGTCTATGACATAGTTATCCAGCTCCCATACATCGTCACCACCGGGCAGTTCATGATGCCGAGGTGATCTTCTGAATATTTCTCCGCCAGCACAAAAAGCGGCGGCGCGTTTTGGTGTATGATAAAGGTTAAAATATTGCATCAACCAACCTGGGTTGTATTCAGCTACATCGTATGGCGTATAAGTGAAGTATGCGGACATTTGGACACCGAGGCAATTCATAACTTGTGCCATTACGGCCATATCAAAAGCAGTGGTTGTGCAATTGATTGCCCACTCGTAGCAAATCAATGCCTTTCCTAACTCATGGATCTTACTATCGAAATAATCTTTGTATACTCGCACAGCATGCCCGGGTATGATGCTCGCAGGATCAGTATGACGCCCGTTCCATTCGCCGCCATAAAACGCCAAACTTATACAGTCAATGCTTTTTGTCCGTTTCAGCACATCACGTATAGCCGAAGTCTTATATCCGTAGTAGATGTGTGTTTTAACAACACGTTTCTCAAAATACTGATCTACCAACCCAAACATTCTTTCCAGATATTTATTAAGACATGACGCAGTAAATGCTTGAATACTGTCGTCGCTTTTGGCCAGTTTCTTTTCTTGTAGAAATTGACCATATGCATCCAATAACAGGATTTCGTTCATGCCTACCGGACTTTTTTGGCTATCGGCCTTTATATTGCTAATCCGTTCAATATCAGCCAGCTTTGGATAAGCTGGCTCATTGATAACTTCCACAGCGACAATATGATCATATTCCGGCATTTGCTTATCTGTAAGATGATTTTTGTGTGTAAACAAATCATTTAAATAGCGTTCCTGGGCAGCAAGTGCTCCTTGATGCCAAAGCAAGGCATGCTTGGGATAGAAATTTGAAAATCCAAACGCAGTTGACTGACTCATGTCCCAGAATGCATATCGTTCGTTCAATACGGACTGATTTTCAACTGTATTCCACCACGCTATAGCAGTGATCATGACATATATTTCGTTCCTGTACAGTTGCTCCATCAAGTAATCAAGAAGTTGCAGGTGTTCATTATTGACCAAATTCCCCTCAAAGTCTGTTATTTCTCGATCAAACAAATGCATGCGGACAAGCTGTACACCAAGCCGTTTAAAGTCGCGAATATCACGGTCAATTGCCGCGCGATGGTCAGTTCCTTTTTCTTTGGTATTGATGTAGTTATGATTAAAGGGCATGTAGTAATTGACACCCCAAAGGCGAACTTCATTCCCATTAGCATCGAGTATCGTCTGATCTTTGACTGAAAAGGGCGTTCTATATAACCACATAACAATTGCCTTTCATCATTCATGGGGTCCACCCAGCAATCAAGAAACTGCTGGATGGATTAACCTTTAACAGAACCAAGAACAAGACCTTTCACAAAATAGCGCTGCAAAAACGGATAGATGCACAAGATCGGAACCATCGAAACGACAATTTTTGCTGCATTGAATGTCCTGCTTGAGATCTTGAGCTGTTCTTCAATTTCTTCAACCGACAGATGGTCAAAGTTGATATCCACCGTCAAAGACCGGATGTAAGTCTGTAAAGGATATTTCGCCGGATCGTTGATGTATATCATGCCGGCAAAAAAGTCATTCCAGTGATAAACTATGACAAAGAGGCTCAATGTTGCAATTGCTGGCAGCGATATTGGCAGGATAATTGTGAGCAGAATCCTCATTGCCCCAGCTCCGTCAACAATCGCTGCTTCCTCAATTTCCTTGGGGTTATTGCGGAAAAAGCGCATCAGGATGATCGTATTTCCAGCTGATACAGAACTTGGCAAGACCAGTGCCCAGATGCTGTCAATCAGGTTGAGACTTCTGATTGTCATATATGTTGGTATCAGACCGCCACTAAACAACATGGTAAAAACCATCATCCACATAAAGATATTGCGTGAACGAAATTCACCTTTCTCCTTGGACAAAGGATAGGCCATCAGAATCATAATCGTCATGGTTATCGCCCATCCGAGTACAACACGAACCGAAGAAACTCTGAAAGCTTGAAAGAATGTACCTTCCTCAAAAATTTTGTTATAGGACGCTGTCGTGAACTTCACAGGCCAGAAATAGACAATTCCAGCGTTTGAGGCTGATGCGCTGCTGAATGAGATAGCAACCATATTGAGCAAAGGAAAAAGGCATATTGTTGCAATGATAATCAGGATAGCATAAATAATAACATCACTGATGCCAAATTTATAAATGTTCCAAGAAACACCAGATTTGCTTTCTTTTGGCTTCAAGGTGTCACCTCACTAGAATATCTTGTAGTCGGCCAGCTTATACGCCAACGTATAAGAAAACACAATCAGAATAAAACCAACAATCGAATTCAATAAATTTATAGCGGTTGATAAGCTGTATTGCGCCTGGATCAGGCCGATTCGATACACATATGTCTGGATTACATCAGAAGTTGGGTAAACCAGCTGGTTATACATATTGAAAATTTGATCAAAGTTGGCATTCAAGATGGATCCCAATGATAGCGTCGCCTTGAGAACGATAATGGTCATCATACCTGGCAATGTTATGTGTCTGACGCATTGAAAACGACTTGCGCCATCAACAATTGCAGCTTCATACAAGTTGGGATCGATAGCTGTTATGGCGGCTATATAGATGATCGTTGAGAACCCAAGCTCTTTCCACTGTGCCGTAGCTATCAGAATCGGCCGAAACCATGTATTGCTTGACATGAACATTATTTTCGTTCCGCCAAGGGACGTTATAATTTGGTTGACAATGCCTGTCCCGGCGAATATCTGCTTAAATGTAAATGCCAGGATAACCCACGAAATAAAATGAGGTAAGTAAACAACCGTTTGGATGGTTCGTTTCAGTGTCAGATGACGCACTTCATTTAAGAGCAGCGCGAAAATAATCGGTAAAACCAAGGACAATACGATGTTCACAGAAGCTATGGTGATCGTGTTGCGGAATGCTTGCCAGACACTATTCAATCGCATCAGATTCCGGAAATTTTTCATTCCAACAAATTCAGAACCGAAGATGCCTTTGGTCAAGTTAAAATCCTGGAAAGCCAAGACAATGCCCGCCATCGGGATATAATGAAAAATGATCAGGCTGACTAAACCAACCGACATCATAAGGATATAAATCAGCTCATTGCTTTTCGACTTTTTCATCGCTCTAATCATGTCACCACCACCACCAACCTGCCGGGCGCATTTTTATTGCGCCCGGCAGGTTCATTTGCGCTTGCTTATTTGTTTTTGTGGCTATCGGGTTTAGACAGTAAAGGGTTG
>JAWSUP010000124.1:0-4266 GCA_033549405.1 Bacillota bacterium
TCTGTCGAGGTCCTGGTTGAAGGCACATCACTAAAACAGGCGCAAGTCTTCAGTGGCCGGACCGGCCAAAACCAGCTGGTCAATTTTACGATTGAAGAATCGGGCCTTTTACCTGCAGGAATTAAAGATGAAAACGGCAATATCGATGGCGATCAGCTGGAAGGCAGCATCGCCACTGTTCGGATTACCGAGGCCAAGACTTTTTCACTTGTTGGCGTCCTGGAGGCCTGGCGCGCATGAGCCTTACAACGACGACACTCGATCAGGGGAAGCTGACCCCGATGATGCAGCAGTATCTGGAACAGAAGAAGCTGTGGCCGGACTGCATTTTATTTTTTCGATTGGGAGACTTTTACGAACTCTTTTTTGAGGATGCGGTCATCGCATCACGGGAACTGGAGCTGACACTGACAGGCCGCGACTGTGGCCAGGATGAACGCGCGCCGATGTGCGGTGTGCCTTATCATGCGGTTGACAGCTATATCCACCGCATGATCAATCGCGGTTATAAAATAGCCATCTGCGACCAGGTCGAGGATCCGGCACTGGCCAAAGGCATTGTCCGGCGCGAGGTTGTCCGCGTCATTACACCCGGAACAATAACAGATGCTGCTATTCTGGACGAGAAGCGCAACAACTATATCCTGGCTGTCTATAAATTGAACCGTTATTATGGACTGGCAGCCTGTGATCTGACGACTGGTTCTTTTGAAGCGACTGCCCTGATCACCGGCGCTACTGAAGCGAAATTGCTCGATGAAATCGTGCGTTTCGACCCATCGGAGATCCTGGTCAACCGGGCTTTCACTACAGATCCGCTGCAATCGGTATTAATCAATAAATATAACATCGTCCTGACAGAACGTCCTGACAACGATTTCTCACTGGAACAGGTGGAGAAATGGTTGCCGCCGGTTGATGGCCAGCAACCACTTTGGAGCCAGGCTGCTGTCGCCATCCTCATCTATCTGGAAGAGACCCAGAAAGTCCGGCCCAATCACATAAAACCGATTCAGCCCTACACACTTGACCTGTTCATGAGCCTTGATCCTGTTGCTCGGCGCAACCTGGAGATCACAGAAACCATTCGTGAACAGAACAGGCGAGGCAGCCTGTTGTGGGCGATCGACCGGACCATCACGTCTGTGGGCAGCCGGATGCTGCGCCGCTGGATTGAACAGCCGCTTTTGAACTGCTCTGACATAATCCGGCGTCAGGATGCGATTGAACAATTCAAGGACCAGTTCATGCGCCGGCAGGAACTGCGTGAATGCCTGCACGGCCTTTATGATCTCGAGCGGTTGTGCAGCAGGCTCGCCTTGGGTCATGCCAATGCGCGCGACCTGGTCGCACTTCGACAGACATTGGCCAAGTTGCCGTCCGTCCGCAGCCATCTGACTGCCATGACGGATCCCTGGATTGGGGAATTGGCAGATCAGATCGATGATTCTCCTGATCTGCGCGACTTGTTAGACCGTTCTATCGTTGCCGAACCGCCTGTGGGCATCAAAGAAGGCGATATGATTCTGACAGGATTCGATGAACGGATCGATCGTCTGAAAAGCGCTGCAACCGATGGCAGGCAATGGATCCTTGACCTGGAAAGCAGTGAGCGGGAGAAAACCGGCATTAAGAGCCTAAAAGTCAGTTACAATCGTGTTTTCGGCTACTATATCGAAGTGACGAAAGCCAATCTGGCCCAGGTGCCCCAACACTACAGGCGCAAGCAGACACTGGCGAACGGGGAGCGCTATATCACGGAAGAACTGAAAGAAATGGAAGATACCATCGTCGGCGCCGAACAGAAACTGGCAGCCCTTGAGTACGAAGTTTTCTGCACCATCCGCGATGCGGCCATCGCGGAGATTCATAGCCTGCAGGAAACTGCGCTTGCCCTGGCGACGATCGATGTGCTGGCAGCGCTGGCTGAACTGGCTGACAGAGAAAACTATTGCCGGCCGGCTGTAGACTTGTCCGATCAGCTGCTGATTCGCCAGGGGCGCCATCCTGTTGTCGAAAAAGTCATGCCGTCCGGCAGCTTCGTGCCCAACGATATCGCCATGAACATGGCAGAGGAACGTTTCATGATCCTGACCGGACCGAATATGGCCGGCAAATCGACCTATATGAGGCAGGTTGCCCTGATCGTGCTGCTGGCCCAGACCGGCAGCTTTGTCCCTGCGACAGAAGCGAGCATCGGTATCGTGGACAAGATCTTTACCCGGATCGGCGCGAGTGACGATCTGGCCGGCGGACAGTCGACCTTCATGGTCGAGATGAATGAGGTGTCCCAGATTCTGCATCACGCTTCATCCCGAAGTCTCCTGATCCTGGATGAAATCGGTCGCGGCACCAGCACCTATGACGGCCTCAGCATCGCCTGGTCGGTCATCGAGTATGTTGTCGATCGCGACAATCTGGGCTGCAGGACCCTGTTTGCCACCCATTACCACGAATTGACCGATCTTGCGGACAAAATGCCGGGCGTGTTCAACAGTCATGTTGCGGTCAGTGAAGATAATGAGTCGGTTATATTTCTCCACCAGATCAGGTCAGGGGGCTGTGACGACAGTTATGGTATTGAGGTGGCCCGGCTTGCCGGTGTTCCGGACGCCGTTGTCCAGCGGGCTCATGAAATTCTGGTTCAACTGGAAGATGAAAATGGACCGCGCCAGAAAATGAAGATCAAGCGTCATGCCCGGCCGATGGATGGCCAGATTGATCTGTTCAGCGCCAGCCAGGCGCTCAAGAACACCGATGGGATTATCGGTCAGCTCAGCGAGCTGGATGTTTCGCAGATCACGCCGCTTGATGCTCTCAACATCCTTTATGACCTGCACCAGAAGGCCAATCGCGGCAAAAGGAGCACCCCATGACGAGAATTCATCTGCTCGATCAGCAGACTGCCAATAGCATCGCCGCCGGTGAAGTTGTCGAACGCCCATCTTCCGTCGTCAAGGAACTGGTTGAAAACGCGCTGGATGCCGGCGCTTCGGTTGTGTCGATCGAGATCATTCAGGGCGGTATTCGTCTGATTCGTGTGACCGACAATGGCAGCGGCATGGATGATGAAGATGCCAGGCTGGCCTTCGGCCGTCATGCCACCAGCAAACTCACGTCAATTGAAGATCTCGACACATTAGTCACGATGGGCTTTCGCGGTGAAGCGCTTGCCAGCATCGCCGCCGTCGCCAGGGTCACGTTGGAGACGCGCCAGGCTGGCAGCGACAGCGGCACCCGGATCGTGATCGAAGGCGGCGAACGGCAAGATCAACAGACGGCCGGCTGTCCAGAAGGAACGCGCATCAGTGTCGAAAATCTGTTTTTCAATGTACCGGCGCGTTTTAAATTCCTGCGCAAGGACAGCACGGAAGCCGGGCATATAGCAGAGTTGGTGGAGCGAATCGCCCTGGCGCGCCCGGATGTATCGTTCCGTCTGGTCAGCAATCAGCAGGAGGTGCTGCACACACCAGGAAACAATGACCTCCTGAGCGCTGTCTATGCCGTCTTTGGCCGCCAGACGGCCCAGGAGTGCCTGCCGGTGGACGAAACGGCCGGTTCACTGCGTATAACCGGCCTTATCGGGCGACCCGAAAGCGCGCGCAGCAACCGCGGGCAGCAGTGTCTGTATGTCAATGGACGGCTCGTCCGGTCACGGGCCATGACGGCAGCACTGGACGAAGCCTATAAAACACGCCTGATGAAAGGCAAATACGCGGTGGCGATCTTGTTTTTGACGGTTCCGACCCAGCTTGTGGACATCAATGTTCACCCTCAGAAACTTGAAATCCGTTTCTGGAACGACAGTGAAGTGTTCCGCGGCATTTATCATGCAGTCCGCTCTGCCCTGGGCGACGGTGCAGCGATTTTGTCATCTGATGACACTGAAGCAGCAGAGAATGAAAGCGCAGAGAATGAAAGCGCAGAGAATGAAACTGTCAATAAAGAGTCCGTAATTGGTGCAAAGACCGCCGGTGATGCGCAGTCGGATGTGCAGTCTGTAATAGTACCACAGCCTGAAATTCCGGCAGTCTGGCAGCAAGTCGGCCTCTTGCTGCGCGACCGCCAGTCAGACGGCGAAAACGACACCGGCGTCAGAGACACTGAGACCATCGCCGGAGCTTCTGAACCTTTAGCAGAACAGCCCATCACAGAAGAGCGGCAGCAAGAGAAACTGACAATTCGCGACCTGACAGAAGCACGCCTGATCGGCACCCTGTTTCGAACGTATGTGCTGCTTGAAGCCGGTGATGCGCTGCTATTGGT
>JAWSUP010000124.1:4276-10447 GCA_033549405.1 Bacillota bacterium
CATGCTGCTCATGAAAAAATCATTTTTAAGCGCCTGGTTGCACGACACCGGCAGGCGCGCGCCAACGGAGTGCCTCTGATTCAGGACCTGCTTGTTCCGGTCGTGATCGATGTCGGCCGGCGGGATATGCAGACGCTGCAGGACGAGGAGCAACAGCTCAAATTAATGGGATTTGATTGCAGCCCGATCGGTGCAGTATCTGTCGCCATCCGCAGCATACCGGATACTGGTGACAGACAGCTCGAACCCGGTCCGGCCCTGCGCTTGGCACTGGCTGCCATCCAGCAGGACCAGTTGAAGGCAGACGACGCCATCCTTGAAGTTTTTTACCAGATGGCCTGCAAAGCAGCCGTCAAGGCGCATGACCACCTCGATTCATTGGAAATCGAACGGTTGCTTGAAGACTTACAGCAACTGGAGGATCCATATCATTGTCCGCATGGCAGGCCTGTTATCGTGCAGCTGTCGCGACGCGATCTCGAAAAACGCTTTCGCCGCATCGTTTAGAGGTGACTGACTTGATTGAGAAGATGCAATCAGGCAGGGAAGAAGGCCCAAACATGTGCATCTTGCAGGTCATTGTGGTCACAGGACCTACGGCCAGCGGAAAAAGCGATACGGCGATCCTGCTGGCTGAGCAGCTGGATGGTGAGATCGTATCAGCAGACTCGATGCAAGTTTATCGCGGCATGGATATTGGAACGGCTAAAGTCGATGAAACTATGCGCAGACGTATCCGACACCACTTGATCGATATCTGCGATCCGGGTGAACCGTTTAGCGTTGCGGCATACCAGTTGCTCGCCGAAAAGGCCATCAAGGATATCCTGGCGCGCGGCAAAAGACCAATTGTCTGCGGTGGGACCGGTCAATACCTGAGCGCCTTGATCGATGGCCTGACCTTTGCGCCGGCTCCGGCCGATCCAATGTTGCGCAGGGAACTCGAGAAGAAGGCTGACCAACTGGGGCTGCCTGATTTGTGGCTGGAACTAGAGCAACTGGACCCGGATTCAGCATCCAGGATATCACCCAACGACCGCAAGCGTATCATCCGGGCTCTGGAAATTTACAGCCTGACAGGGCAGCCCATGAGCTGGCATGATGCCCGTTCCCGGATCCGTCAGCCGGTATTTGCCTATCAGACGTTCTGCCTGACACACGATCGGCCTGTTCTGTACGAACGCATCAATAATCGCGTCCTGCAGATGATGCAGAAGGGACTGCTGGACGAAGTACACTTGCTGCTCGACAAAGGTGTACCTGTCGGCAGCACGAGCTTGCAGGCCATCGGTTACAAGGAATTAATCGCTTATCTTCAGGGCGATTGTCTGCTGGAACAGGCAGTCGCAAAAATTCAGCAAGCCAGCCGGAATTATGCCAAGCGCCAACTAACCTGGTTTCGCAAGATGAACTCTGTGTGCTGGTTGGAAAATGAGAATCCAGAGGATGCGTGTCGAAAGATACGAGAAAACTTGCGAAATTTCGCTTCTAACCAATAGTTGCGCGTGTTCACTTCATGTATGATGGATCTAAGAACCATCCTGCGCCGAAGGAGGAACATCGTATGCAGAACACACAGAGGTCTGAACGTAGCCATGGTCGCGACATGAAAATCCAGGATGCTTTCCTGAATCACTGCCGCAGAGAAAAAATTCCTGTTATGATCCAGTTGATGGACCAAAGCAGGAAAAACGGTCAAATCATCGGATTTGACAATCAATCGATCATACTGGATGACAATGGAAACCAGCACCTGATCTACAAAAGCGCTATTATTGCGATCAATCCACATGAACCTGTCAATTACATCTTCAATGACGCTTACAAAGGCAATCCGCTAAAACCCTACCCGGAATACCCCACAGACTTTGCCTAAGACATGGCATTCGGGCGTATCGAAGGGAATGGGACTGTATGCCGGGTTCTCCGGCTTCAATACCATTTGACCGTCGATGTTGGCCAGTGTTTTGACAGTCGCTTCATCTCCGACCAGCGCGACGATGATGTCACCAGGTGAGGCGTTGCTCTGTTTGCGCACAATCACGTAATCATTGTGCAGAATGGCTGCGCCAACCATGCTGTCACCCCTGACACGCAGGGCGAACACGTCGCCGTCATCGGAGAAAAAATCAGCCGGAAAAGGAAGAGAGCGTTCAATGTTCTCTTCGGCAAGAATCGGCACACCGGCCGTGACCTGGCCGACAACCGGCAGGTAAACGGTTCTTTCTTCATGCTGATCCGGAATGGTTATAGCGCGCCGTTTACCGGATGAATATTCGATCCGGCCCGCTTCCTGGAGCCTTTTGAGGTGCCCGTGGATCGTTGAGGTTGAGCGGATGCCCACTCCGGCACAGATATCGCGGACAGCAGGCGGATAGCCGTTATCTCTGATATACATGACGACAAAGTCATACACGAGATTGATGGTGTCATCTACATTGGCCCGAGTAAAGCGGTATGTGGACATGGCGGTACCTCCGGTCAAGATCAGGTGGATTGGACTAAACTGATTGTAACAATTACGTTCGGTTTTGTCAAACTTTTGTTCGTTAAAGCAGGACTCGATCAGGCTGATTGGAATAGCAGATGAAATTATCCGGTAATTAAGCTATAATCACTCATGACAACCAGAGCTTTCGGCATATCAATAAATAACTGGCTCTATGACTTACTCTACTGTATTGACCAGTCTTGTCAATACTTCGGGAAAAAGAGCCACGAATTTATTGACAATGCCTTAATGGGAAAGGATCATTGCTGTGAGTGATCAGATCAAAGAAATAGCTTATCAGGTGGGCCGCAAAATCAAGGCCGCTTTTTCTGAACTTGGCGAGAATGTCCGATCCTTTGCCGAGGCTGTCTCCGGACGCATCCACACCTGGACTGATGTCCGCAACCGCAGGATCCGTAAAACATCTGTTCAGCGTGTCAATGCCACAGATCAGAAGGAGACGACAGCCAACATATCTCAGATCATCGATCAGCGCAAAAAAAAGAAGATTCGGCCGATCCGGCGCCGCAACCGGCAGCGCGTTTATCGCCTATTGGGTTATACAACCGTATCCAAGATCAACAGCCGCAGAAAGTCAGAAAAAAGACAGCGGCTGCTGCGCCAGCTTTTACTGTTTTTGATTATCATCTTCGTGATCATTTTATTGTTCCACCTGTACAATCCAGTCCGTGACCTGGCCGAATGGTACAGGATTATCGGCATCAAAGACATCAAAGAGCTGGCCGGTACCCAGACGGATATTACGCCGACACCCACCATCAAACCGACGATCACACCGATCATTACACCGACAATCACGGTCAGTCCAGGTGCAACAACGAGCTGATTGTGCTCTCCGATCCTGAAAAGGCTCAGGTCACGCCTCTGCCAATGGATACCATCGCAGCTTTCGGTACAAGACAAATCATAGCATCATTATCAACGGAGGTTTCATGCTCAGATGGATTATCGTAAAACTATCGATCAAGTGATTGAAGCGGATGTCGTAGTGTGCGGTGGTGGGTGCGCTGGATTTGCAGCAGCCATCGCCAGTGCCCGACTGGGGTCTCGGACCGTCCTTCTTGAAAAGACGCAGATCATAGGTGGTACCGCGACATCCGGCCTGGTTGGTCCGTTTATGACCTGCTTTGACGGCCTGGGTAAACGCCAGATCGTCAAAGGAGTTTTCGATGAATTGGTCAGGCGGCTCGAGAATCGAGGTGGAGCTGTCCATCCTGGCAAAACAGGCGATGGATCCCCGTATGGCTCTTATATCAACGGTTACGATAAACGGCATAATAATGTAACGCCGTTCAGTTCGGATATGCTTCAGCTTCTAATGTTGGATATGCTGCATGAGGCAGGTGTTATCCTGCTCATTAATTTTACTGTCATCGATATATTGAAAAACGGCAACCAGTTATCCGGGGTCATCGGTCACGATGGCAACGACCTGCGTCTTTATCTGGCTGATGTAGTCATCGATTGCACTGGAGATGCACTGGTTGGTTATAAAGCCGGTGTGATTCGGCCCGATTGTCAGGAGTCCGGGTGTGATGTTCAGCCGATGACAACCTTTTTCACTGTATATGATGTCAACGATGAGCAAATCGACCTGTATATCAAAGAACATCCACAAGCACGAAACACGTTGTTCAAAGATCACGTTGAGCAAGCGATGGCTGAATCGGATTATATAGTGCCCAGAAACAAAATTGGCATGTATAAGGGCGTCAATCCCGGTGAATGGAAGATGAACTGCACCCGGATGCAAGATCTCAATCCGATTATTCCTGAAGATCTAACAGAAGCATACCGGATTGGTTTGAAGCAGATATATTTTCTGATGGATTTTATCAAAACATTGCCTGGCCTGGCCAATGTCAAGTTGAAAGAAATCGCACCGACGGTCGGAATTCGCGAATCACGGCGTCTGGATGGTGTCTGCAGTCTGGAAATGACCGATCTGTTGGATCCGCCACATGTATTTACCGATTCGATCGCCATGGGCAGTTTCATCCTTGATATGCACCCGGCTCATGGTTCTGGTGCAGGCGGTGAGAAACACCCTCTTGTAGCGAACTGCTTCCAGATCCCCTATGGCATTATGCTGCCGCGAACCGTCGATGGATTGCTCGTTGCCGGCCGATGTGTGAGTGCCTCACGCGAAGCCCTGGCTTCGATTCGCGTCATGCCGCAGGCTTTCGCTCTGGGTGAAGCTGCGGGTGTCGCAGCAGCCATATGCAGTCAACAAGGCTTGCAGCCCAGGGAAATACAGGTTCGAGACATACAGGCGCGGTTGGTAGCTCAAGGCGCGGTTATAGCATAGAGATATACCAGGTATTTGTATGTGTTTGTACATCATATGGCCTTTTTAACAGTATAATATGGTTATGGCATACATAAGCTGTGTTGATATCTTGTCAGATCTGGAATGAGGGCTGCATATGGGCGAAAAAATCAAATTAGCTTCGATTCATGCGCAAGAACCTGACCTGCCGGCTGGTGCAAATCCAGAGGAGAGTATATACGATCTTGACTTGCTCCGATGTCATAAACAAAGCTGTATCGATAAAATGTGCAGCTTGCTCAACGAGGCTGGTTGCCAGGGTGCCGATCTGGTCTGTACTCATGAATGTTTTGAAGGTTCCGGTATCGGAGCGATTGATTATGAAAAACCGGATTTATATGCCCTGTTGACCGAGACGATACCTGGTCCGATATCGGAAAGGCTTTCGGCAATCTCCAGAAAGCATGCCATGAATATTGTAGCTAATTATCATGAACGGGAAGGCCGGTCCGTTTATAACACATCGGTTCTACTTGACCGGAAAGGTAACATAAGCGGCAAGTACCGGAAAATCCACTTGCCTGCCAGGGAAAAATGGTCGGTCACAGCAGGTCGGGAATTCACGGTTTTACAGTCTGACGTTGGTCAAATCGGCTTCGCAATCTGCTATGACATGTGTTTTACCGAACACTGCCGGGCGATGGCCTTAAACGGAGCCAACATTATCATTCACCAGACGATGGGCTGGGGATTTACCTCCAACCGCATGGGCGAAGCCTTACTGCGAACCAGGGCGGCTGATAATTGTGTTTATCTTATTGTCGCCAAAAATATTCAGGACATCAATGCCGATTATGGCAAAAGCTGCGTCATCGACAATAATGGGGAAATTCTGGCTGAAGCGGGCGGTAAGGAAGAGAAAATCGTCATGGCAGAATTTGTTCCCGATTTTGATCGGATTGATAAGGATGGTTACAATACGCTGTTTTCTGGTATGGAGAATACACGGCTCAGGAACTTGCTTGAACGGGAACCTCAGCTTTATCAAATCCTGGCAAATCCGAATCCACCGGTCATGAAGCAGTACGCCGGTTTGGAACTGGATACGGCAACAGCGGAAGGGATCGCCAGGATTTATGCCAAATGGCGCCAATACGAAGCAGATATTGCAGCCGGAAAACCGGTTGAGCGACACTTCCACTGGTGAAGGATTAAAAAGGAAGCTTGTTATGACCGTCGATTCGCATATTCATCTATATGATCCGAAGTTTGGACGATTTGCGTGGCCGCAGCCCGGAAGCCCATTTGACCGAAAGTTCGGCACGGATGATTTTATCGATGCAGCGCGTGATGCTGCAATTGATTCAGCCGTGCTGATTGGCTGTTCTGA
>JAWSUP010000125.1:0-10389 GCA_033549405.1 Bacillota bacterium
GGTCTGCCCGCCAGCCCAGCGCCTGGATCGTGACTTTCAATTTCTCTTCGAAGCGGATCGGATCGGTGATGTGCCAGCGGTACAGGCCGAAGCGGAACTGACTGCGGTACAGTGTGTCGGGCAGGATCACCTGGTTGAGCCCGGCATAGGGTGTCGTGAAAGGCACATAGCGGTCGTGCGTGACCGGGTCTTCAAAATCGTAGGAGCCGCAAAAATAGTCTTCTGTGCCGGTTCCGCAAATCGTCGGATATTCATCATCCGCATCCATGTAGAACTTGATTTCGCCTTCGCCCCACCAGCCGTTGTTGTTGACACCCCAGGCCATGTAGGTGCCGACATAATGACCGCGGCCTTGAACCTGGTCAACGATCGTATAGACTTCCTTGTACGGCAGCGGATTAACCCGCCTGAACTGGGCATGGAAATAAGCCTCATCGTCCGCCACCTCGGTCAGGGCGTAGGTGATCTGGTAATAGATGGAAACATCTTTATCTGCCCGATTTTCCAGTATCATGCGGCAAGACTTGCGAAAAGGCATGGACCAGTAGCAGTTGAAGGCGCTGCCCGGATTGACGCAGACAGCCAATGATGAGAGCTGCGCATACTTACCCCAGCCGTTACAGAAAAAATCACCGATCGGACATTCGACGGAGGGTATATCCTGCCCGTCCCAGTAAATGCGCAAAATGGTGTTGCGCCAGGAGCCGGTCGGCGTCAGCCAGATATGCGAAATCACACCGGGGCCATCGATACTGGCGATCTCCCATGTCTTGCCGGCAGGGATGATGATGAAAGGGTTGACTTTCCAGCCCTTTCCCAGGTCACGCGCCGCGTTCTTGGCAAAACCATCCGACAGTTCGCAACGCGCACCGCCGCCGGCAGCACCCGTGTAGTTCTCCGGGCTGATGGAACGCGTCCTGGCTTTGGACAACCGGGATAAAGAGCCCATCCCAGGTATGATGCCGTTGAATCCTGTACTCATAGAACGATCACCTCCGATGTGCATAATGGCTGAATCCCATTCATTGATGTTGATTCACTGATCACATGATAATAGAATGCGTGTGAAATGTCGATGCAGCAAAGAGCAGAGGAAGAATTTTTGCCGCTGGCGGCAGATTTTCTTTCTTCATTTCATATCAGATGGCAATGATCTTTAATTCCTCCAGTAAATATCGCATGATGATATTTACTGGAGAAAAAATGGATGTCAGCCCAGGAGGTCGTAGTGGGCCGGATTCAGTTTTTCACATTCATCGACCATTTCAGCGATAAACACTTCTTCATCTGTGGGGATGGTATCGATCTGCTGTTCGATCTGCTCCAGCCATCCGGCTTCGCGCTCGTCGAAAGCCAGTTCGCCATTGGACCGGCCCTGCCACAAAGCCTGGACGGCAGCACGGGCAGCCGTCAGGGTGCGGGAGAAAGGTCCTTTTTGATCGGCAACGATCTGGCGGGCTATGGCAAAGACCACCGTGGGATCCAGAACATAAGCTTGAGGATCAAGCTTGCTGTCGCTGGCAGCATGCAGGTCGCGCAGAAGGCAGGCAACATCATGGCCGCGCCGGCTGGCTTCATTCATCAGGCGGCAGTCATAGGCAAGCTGTTCAGTCGATACGACCGGTGCATAGCCGCCCAGTAGCTTAATGTGCTGGACAGACTCATTGCTCCAAAGGTCGGCTGCGCAGGCAGCCACGTTGCCGACCGGGCTGAGATGGGCGACAGCGCTGGTCCGGCCTTCCATGGAGATGGGGATGCCTGTGATCGCCTTGACATAGACACCTTCATAGCCGCAGTCTTTATGCGGACCAATCGCACCTGCCTCAACGGCTGCAAGGCTTCGGACCGCAGAGATGACCCGGTCGACTGCTGCAAAAACCCTGGGGATGAACCGCCGTTCGGCCAGAACCATGGCGGTGTTGGCAAAACCGCAGGCTGTATCGCCGGAAGCGATCGAACCCGTCTCATCTGCTATGCTTCGAATGGCGCTCCACAGCAGGTGCATATCACGGATTCCAAGAACACCGAGCGCGAACACGGCTTTGCGTATATCGCAGTTCATGACGGCTTCATCGTGCACCTCTTTGCCGCCGATCGACTCGATTGCCAGCAGGTCTGCTCCGGCCAGGGCATTCTCCCGGAAGGCGGCCAGGACGTTATCCCACTGTCTGCCGCGATGCATGTGTTCCAGGTCACGGCCTTCGCGTACGTCAATGACAGTCGTGCGCAACGCTGTTTTAATACCATGACGGGCGCTCATTTCAGCTAGCGTGCCGGCCAGAACTTCGGTGACGCGGACACCCCAGTCGACGTGCCAGGTACAGGGCGGCAGCAGCTCCACTTCGGCGACAAACCCCGGAACACTGAGCTCAACCGCCCGCTGGGTCACGCCGGTGATGATCTCTTTGTAGATCCGGACCACCTCGGGCATGGTCTCTTCGGTGATCAACATGGGTGGCAGCGTGAAGTTTATCTCAGGATAGACCGTGCCTCCGCCGATCACCAAGCCGCTTTTTAGCGTGACTGGCTTTTCAGCCTTACCAAATATAAAATCATCGACTGACGCATAGGCCATCTGATTGAAATGCAATAGTGCCATGGTAAATCCTCCCCGGATGTGCTGTGATTCATGCTTCAACAGCTGCTTTAAAATCACTCGGCTTTGTCCTTTCAGTATAGTGCTGCCCTAGATGGGCCGTTAGCAAATCTTCTACGTTTATTGTAATTGCCTGTCAATCCTACCGGTTTGGTAGGATATTGCGCAACAGAATGCCAGATATCAAAAAAAATCACCAAAGCCACAGAAAATTAAAGATGACTGCTGCACGCCTCTCGCATTTAGTGAAAAACATGTTAAACTCGAAGAGAACAGTCGATGTGCTCCTGTCATGACGAAGAAGGTGCTTTATGAAACTGCCACGCGAACGGTTTATTGCAGCCCTCGAACGCAGACCGATTGAAGGTCAAGTGCCCACATTCGAACTGGTTTTTTTCCTGACCATGGAAAAATTTGGCCGGGTCCATCCCTCGCACCGGCAATATTCCCAGTGGGACCAGATGTCGAAAAAAGAGCAGGACCTGCACAGGGACGACATCGCCCGCTTGTATATCGAGACGGCGGAAGCCTACAAACACGACGCGATCTTCGTCCATCCCAACCCGGGCAGCAAGATAGAGATCCTGCGCTTGCTGACCCGCATCCGTGAACTCAGCGGAGACCGCTACTTCCTTATGCTACATGGCGACGCGACTTTTGGCATTCCTGACGGCGACCACATGGTTGATTTTGCTTATCGGCTGGTCGATGAGCCTGAGGCCGTACATACCGAAGCAGCCGCCAGAGTGCGGGAAGCGCTGGACCGGGCAAGTGAGTTGCAGCGGGAAAAGCTTCTGGATGGTTTTGCACTTTGTTCCGATTATTGTTTCAATGTCGGGCCGTTCCTCAACCCGCTGCAGTTCGGCGAATTTGTCACGCCCTACCTGACTGACT
This sequence comes from Bacillota bacterium, assembly GCA_033549405.1. Classification (GTDB taxonomy): domain Bacteria; phylum Bacillota; class Clostridia; order Saccharofermentanales; family UBA5734; genus JAAYBY01. The sequence goes on from JAWSUP010000125.1 coordinate 3,491, forward strand.
TGATCCGCGGATACCGCGACATGGGCTACTACACGATCAAGCACACCGACGGCAACATCATGCCGATCATCGACCAGCTGGTCCAGGCTAATCCGCACGCGCTGCATTCACTCGACCCCCAGGCCGGCGTTGATATTGCCGAAGTCAAACGGCGCTACGGAGACCGCGTCTGCCTGATCGGCAATGTCAATTGCGGACTTCTGGAAACCGGAACCGACGAACAGGTCATCGAATCTGCGCGCTATTGCCTGCGCCATGGCATGCCGGGATACGGGTATATCTTTTCGACATCCAACTGCGTGTATACCGGTATGCCGCTCGAACGCTATGACCTAATCCTCAGCGTCCTTGAACAGGAGGGGCAGTACCCGTCTTCGGGCAACGAATCTGACAGCCCCTGATAGCTTGAAGATACCTTAATGTACGACTGCGCCAGAATCATATAAGACATGAAACAGATTCAATCTTGGGAGGAAGAAACATGCAGACAGACAAGACAATCCTGCGCCAATTGGCTGCCGAAGTGGCGGAGATCGCCGCGCTGCCGGTCCAGAAGGAAAAAATAGGGCTCTGGAAAGCATTGAATGGCCTCAAGCCGGTGCGGCCAATGGTGACCATCGATCAGGTCTGCTGGAACGAGATGAATGTTGACGACAGCCTGACCTTGTGCTGCACGACAAAAGAAAATCGTCAATATGAGCAGAAACTGCGCCGGACCCTCTATCAATGGCGCCATTTCCCGGTCGATATGGTTGTCGAGCCGCTCCTGCGGGTGCCGATGGCTGTGACAAACAGCGGTTTTGGCATAACCGTCCAGGAAGAGACGGCAGTCAGCGACGCCACCAACGATGTGCTCGGCCATGCGTATGAAAACCAGTTTGAAAACGATGAGGACCTGGAAAAAATAAAAACACCGGTCGTTCATCATGACTCGGATGAAACAGCCAGGCGACTGGAGCGGGCCCATGACATCTTTGACGGCACATTGACGGTCGTCGCCCAGGGTGTCGACCCATATGTTTCAGTCTGGGATCCCATCAGCACCTGGATGGGCGTCCAGGAAATCCTCTATGCACTGGTCGACCGGCCGGATTTCATGCTGGCCATGGCCAACCGGATGGTGCAGGGGTATCTGGCCATGCTGGACCAGCTGGAGGAGCAGGGTGTCCTCTGCCACAGCCAACCGCTGATTCACTGCACCGGGGCATTCACCGATGATCTGCCGGCAGATGGTTTCGATCCGCAGAAACCGCGGACAAAAGACATCTGGATGTTTGGCCTGTCACAGCTGTTTGCCACGGTCTCGCCGGACATGTTCGATACATTTGAAATTGAAACGAGCTTGCCGCTCTTTCGCCGCTTCGGCCTGGTCTATTACGGATGCTGCGATCCGCTTGACCGGAAAATGGTTCAGGTACGCAAAATACCGAACCTGCGCAAGATATCCATGAGTCCCTGGGTCGACGAAGAAACAGGCGCGGCTGAGATCCGGTCAGACTATGTTTATTCCCGCAAACCCAACCCGGCCCAGCTGGCAGCACCGTTGTTCAGCGAACAGGACGTTCGCGGCCATCTGCAGCAATCCGTCGATGTCTGCAGAAAATATGGATGTCCTTTAGAGTTGATTCTCAAGGACATCAGCACGGTCAAATATGAACCGCAAAGGCTCTGGCGCTGGGCTGAGATTGCCATGGATGTCGTCCAGGGGTGAGGTGTTGCACTTATGAAGGCAGTCCTGACATCACCTCCTCAATAGAAATGAATAGTGCAGAATAGGAATAAAGATGGATAAGAAAATTACGCTGCCACCAATGAGTATCCGAGTCCGGGCAATAACCGATGTATTGATCGCCGGCGGTGGTCTGGCAGGCGTGGCGGCTGCTTTGGCGGCAGCACGCACCGGAGCCAGAACCATCCTGGTTGAACGCAACAGTTTTCTCGGCGGTGTCGCGACAGCTGGCATGTGCTGCTCAATTTTTAACTGCCTATATGATATAAATCGACAACTGGTAGTCAAAGGAATACCGCTGGAAATTGTCGACCTTCTGGCTGATGCCGGCGGACCCGGATCGAGCTGGCACCGTCACAAAGGCCATATTATATATGACATCGAACTGGGTAAACTTGCGCTGGCTGAATTGCTCGCAAATGCTGGCGTAACGGTTCTTCTTGAGTCGCCAGTCGTTCAGGTGGTCAAGACTGGAGCCAGGCTGACCGGAGTGGTTGTGAAAAGCAGAAACAATCTGGAAGCCATAATGGCGGGTGTGATTGTTGATGCGACTGGCGACTCTGAAGTTGCCTTTTTGGCAGATGCGCCACTGAACACGCTGCCCTGGACAGCTCAAAGTCGGTCCAGTTATGTTTTCCGCATCGGGAATGTCGATGTCGATCGGTTCGTCCAGTATTTTCGTGACCATCCAGATCAATATCCGGCAGATATGGATGTTGAATGGACACTCGATGAAGCCTTGGCACAGTATGATGAAAACGGCACCTTCCTGTTTCCCCATGGTGGAGGCATGCAGTTGGATCTGGTTAAGCAGGGTGTTGCATCAGGTGCCTTTCCCCGATCTGTTGGCAGTCACGATACAATTGATGCCATGCAGATGCATGCTTTGCGTGAGCAGGGTGTTGTTCACATCATTACAGGGCATGTTCAAGTCAATGATTTGGACAGTCAACGCATAAGCCAGGCCATTCTGGACGGCAAGAAGATGGCCTTTCAGGTCACAGATTATTTCAAACACCACATGCCCGGTTTTGCAAAAGCATTCGTCACGGCGACTGCGGACAATCTGGGCATCCGGGCATCTCGCTGGATCAAAGGTGATTTCACATTTACAGCTGACATGAAAAATGGCAAGATACCGATTGATGATTCAATTGGCAGCGGTGTCGTCGAAGAGCATTACAAGAAGAACAAAGCGGATAGGGCATGGAGCGTTCAGGCGTTCACTGATAGAACATACAATATCCCCTATCGCTGTCTTCTGCCAAAAAAGGTCACACATTTGATCATGGGTGCAGGCCGCAGCATCAGCGCTGAGAACCCATACCTGTTGCGGGTCATGGTCACAACGATGGTGGTTGGCCAGGGTGCCGGGACAGCTGCTGCCCTTTGTGCCCGTGAGCAAATCAGTCCTGAGCAGCTTCCCATCGATATGCTGCAACAAGAACTGCTTCGGGCCGGCGTTCTGATCTAACATTTTTGGCCGCACGAAAGACAGATGATGCCTTAATATCCCAGTTCGAAATCGACGACGTTCTGTAGCGGTTCTTCCCGCAGGTAGCGGCCAAAATTGTCGATGGCGATCTGCAGGATGCGCCTGCGGGTTGCAGACAGGTTGTAGCCGCCGGACACATGTGGCGTGATGATGGCATTTTTGATTTGCCAGAGGCGGTGGTCTTCCGGCAAGGGTTCAGGGTCGGTCACGTCCAGACCTGCCCCCAGGATATGGTCGCTCTCCATCAAGTCACAGAGTGCTTCCGTATCTATGGATTTACCGCGGCCGACGTTGAGCAGAATAGATGATTTCTTCATGGCGGTCAGCCGAGCGCGGTTCAAGATGTGGTATGTCTCGGGTGTGTCCGGCAAAGCAAGCGCGACAACATCGGCATCAGGCAGAAGCCGATCCAGATCCTTGTTGAGATAGAGTTCATCAAGATAGTCCGGTTTGGGCGTTGGATGACGCTTGATTCCGATCGTCTTGCTGCCAAGCAGCTTCATGCGATGAGCGAACTCACCGCCGATATCTCCCAGACCGATCACCAGGGTGGTTGAGCCGTCGATGGACGACACTGTTCCTTCACTGCTCCATTCAGACCTGAGCTGATGGTCGCGGTACAGATGCAATTTTTTCTGAATCATGAGCAGCATGGCGAGCATGTGCTCGGAGATCGCCAGGCCAAAAGCTCCGGTGGCGTTGGTCAATACAGCTTGTTTAGGAAACAGGCCGGAAGTGACATATTCCTTGGCGCCTGCCGAATTAAGTTGCAGCCATTCCAGATTATGCGAATCTGCCAGACGTTTGACTGAAATACTGCCCAGGATGACGTGGGCGCTCAGAATCATATCTTGAGTCAGTTCATTGTGGTCTGGATAGATAAAGCGGCAATCCGGGGCCATTGCCTCCAGAGAATTCTTTTGTTCATCAGTAAATGGCAGCAAGGCCAGAATAGTTTTCGTTTTCATACAGCACCTCCAAGGATTGTCAGTAAAAAAGCTGGTCTAATCATAACATATGTCGCCGGATGTGACAGGTTTATTAGTTACAGGTCTGGAAAAAAGGCTATCCCACTGCAATATGAGATAGCCTTTTGACGGTTATTTGATGTGCTGATTCTTACAACGCCTGCAGCCTCAGATCGAGTGCGTCAAGCTGCTCTGCCAATTCAGACGGCAATTTCTCGCCGTAAATCTGATAGTCTTCGCGGATCGAAGCGACTTCCTTAAGCCATTCATCTTTGTTGATCTTCAGCAGTTCAGCCATATCAGCCTCGCTGACATCCAGGCCGCTCGTGTCAATGGCATCGATTGTGGGCATGTAACCGATGGCGGTCTTGACGGCGTCTGCTTTGCCGGCGACGCGCTCGAAAACCCATTTAAGGACACGGCTGTTTTCGCCGAAGCCAGGCCAGAGCCATTTGCCGTTTTCATCTTTGCGGAACCAGTTGACATAGAAGATTTTCGGCAGCTTGTCGGCTTCTGTTTTATGGGCGACTTCCAGCCAGTGCTGCAGGTAATCACCGATATGGTAACCGCAGAAAGGCAACATGGCAAAAGGATCGCGGCGGACTTTGCCGATATTGGCCGAGATGGCGGCTGCTGTGATTTCCGAGCCCATAATCGAACCCATGAAGATGCCATGTTCCCAGTTGAAGCTTTCGTGGATCAGGGGGATCGTCGAGGCGCGACGGCCACCGATCAAGATCGCCGAGATCGGCACACCGGCCGGATCTTCCCACTCGGGTGCGATTGCCGGGCATTGGGATGCAGGAGCCGTGAAGCGGGCATTGGGATGGGCGGCCTTCTCCTTGGATCCGGGCATCCAGTCATTGCCCTTCCAGTCAATCAAGTGACCAGGCGCATCGTAACCAATGTCTTCCCACCAGACATCGCCATCGTCTGTGAGGGCGACATTGGTGAAAATACTGTTTTTGTCGATACTGCGCATGGCATTGGGATTGGATGAATCTGATGTGCCGGGGGCGACGCCAAAGAAGCCGGCTTCAGGATTGATTGCATAGAGTCTGCCGTCTTCGCCGAACTTCATCCAGGCGATATCGTCGCCGATGGTCTCGACTTTCCAGCCGGGGATGGTTGGAACCAGCATGGCCAGGTTGGTTTTGCCGCAGGCGCTCGGGAATGCGCCGGTCACATATTTGACTTCGCCTTCAGGGCTGGTCAGGCGCAGGATCAACATGTGTTCGGCCAGCCAGCCTTCGTCACGTGCCTGGACGGATGCGATACGCAGGGCGAAACACTTCTTGCCCAAGAGCGCATTGCCGCCATAACCGGATCCATAGGACCAGATCAGGCGATCTTCGGGGAAATGGCTGATGTATTTCTGATCCATGGGCGCACAGGGCCACGGCACATCTTTCTGGCCTTCAGCCAGGGGTGCACCGACCGAATGGAGGCATGGGACAAATTCACCATCTTCACCCAGAACATCGAGCACACGAGTGCCCATGCGGGTCATGATGCGCATGTTGACGACAACATAGGGGCTGTCGGTGATTTCAACGCCGATCTTGGCGATTGGTGATCCGACCGGGCCCATCGAGAACGGTATCACATAGAGTGTGCGGCCTTTCATGCAACCTTCATAGAGAGCGGTCATGGTCTTTTTCAGTTCGATCGGATCAATCCAATTGTTGGTAGGGCCGGCATCATCTTCTTTAACAGATGCGATGTAAGTCCGATTTTCAACGCGGGCAACATCGGAGGCGTCGCTGCGGAACAGGTAGCAACCTGGACGCTTCTCTGGATTCAGGAGCGTAGTACTGCCCGAGTCAACCATCAGTTTCAGCAGACGCTCATTTTCCTCCTCTGTGCCGTCGCACCAGTGAACCTGATCCGGCTGGCATAGTTTTGCAACCTCATCTACCCAATCCTGCAATTTCTTGTTTTTAATCATGAACTTGCTCCTTCCGATCACCGAATCATCCAGCCACCGAATGGATGGTGTCTGCTGAAACGCATGACTGTTTTTTTATCAATAGACCTGTGGATACCGCATGACGGTATCAGTTCAAATTCTATCACAGATTGAAAAGACACACAATGCTTTTTTGTCAAACTGCATTTTTGTTCATGACAGATTGCATACTGGATGATTTAACTGCATTCTGTTAAGCTGAACATAAAAGCTGATAATGACTGATATAGAATAAATGAAAACAACTTGGAAATACTCGCGGGGGGTATCTATGAAAACAACAGACCACTTTGACTGGACGGAGATTCAACAGCGATTCGAGGCCTGGTGGCAGCATGCTCAAACAGATTCTCCATTATTAAATCTCGTGACACGGCGCGACAATATCGCCGAGACGCTGGAATCTGAAACGCCTTTTACTGAACCGTGTGATAAATACCTGAATGTCGCCGAACTGGCCTTGCGCCGGCGCAATTTCTATCGCTTGCATCGCCTGATGGGCGATGCTTATCCTCAGCTCAGTCTCGATCTGGGCCCCGGTTCTCTGGCGCTCTATCTTGGATCTGAGCCTGATTTTGCCTGGGATACCGTCTGGTATAAGGAATGTGTTCATTCTGTCGAAAATTGGCCACCATTGCTGTTTCGACCGGATAACTACTGGCTGCAAAAGCACCTTGCGATGTTCCGGCAGGCAAACGATATGGCAGGCAGGCAATTTATCCTGAACATGCCGGACCT
>JAWSUP010000126.1:0-10380 GCA_033549405.1 Bacillota bacterium
TTGCCTGTGCGACACAACTTGGCGTGGTCGATAAGCTCAAAGAACTTGGGCTTGAAGTCATACCATGGGGTCAGCCACTGACAGATCTTTTGCAGAATAATGAACCTGTTTTATCTGTTTGACATTAGGACGCCATCGAACCTCGCCATATAAGACTAAATCAGATATCATAATATTCAGAGATTCAGGCACTTTATGCAGTTGTTAAGTTTGTATTTTTGGTCAACTTGATATATAATAATTAGTCGACACAATTATGGCAGTTAGCCATAGATCTTTCAAAGTAAATACTAGTGGAACTGAGGATGTTGATTGAGTATTGACTGCAAAATATGCAAAAGCAAAACCAGGCGCATAGCTAAATATTTGCGTAAAAGCGCGTCAAGCAGGTTTTATCGTCATTGCCTGGATTGTGAATTCATATTTCTGGAAGATCAGCATATAATATCTTCGGAAGAAGAGTTTGACGTTTATGAGCGGCACGAAAACTCAATTGATGATCCCCAATACAATGCCTTTTTTTCGAGATTTGTGAACATGGCAATTGTTGATCATATTGATACAGTATCTGTTAAATGCCTTGATTTTGGCAGCGGGCCTGAACCGGTTCTTGCGGAACTTCTCAAGCGTGAATTCGACTGGTCTGTTGATATATATGACAAGTTCTATGCAACAGACAGAGTATATGAAGGAAATATATATGATCTAATTACTTCAACAGAGGTGGCCGAGCATCTTGACGATCCATTGCATTACTTTCGATTATTCAAAGAGTTACTTCATCAAAACGGCGTTCTGAGCATCATGACGCTCTTCCATCCCTCTAGCATTGAAGATTTTACAAATTGGTTTTATATCAATGATCGAAGCCATATTTCATTTTATACACCCAAAACAATGAAGGTTATTGCAGACATCGTTGGACTGGACGTCTTATACTGCGATGAAAACCGTTATATCACTTTTTCGCACGCTTGTCCGCCCTGATTGTTTCTAAACTCAACGCGGAAAAGCATAGCGGTTTTTATAAGGAACCGGAAATTAGCATTAAAGCATACATAGTAGGGGTCGTCGGTGCACTGCAGTTTGAGGTTTTCGGGTACAGACTTAAGCGTGAATATGGTGTTGAAACCCGTATGCAGCCTCTTTCATATCGTTACACCAGATGGATACAACCAGATGATTTCGGTGAACTGCCGGAATTGGAACAAATATCCAAAACAAGCACAACCATGCTTGTATTATATCGTATTATAGACAGGAGAAAAATGGCGACACTTACTGATATCATTGAGCTCACTTCTAATAAAACAAGATTGAGAATAATCGTTTTGATGGCCCAAGCAGTATTATGTTCCTGTCAAATACAGGATGTTCTCAACATTTCAAAGGCAACCACTAAAAGGCACTTGAAGACCCTGGCCGAAAAAGGGATGATTATTTGTGAACTTCGGGATAACCATAAATATTACGTTCTGAAGATGGGGGATAGCGTTATGATGGACCTTATAAAATCGTTGCTTGGTAATATTGAACATTATCCATTATTACGTGCTGATCAATTGAAACTTGCTAAGTACGATAACTCGCTTTGTTAGTGAGGAAATTGCAGTGAATCGTCAGCGGTTAAGACAATACGCAAAAGTTAAATTTTATGCAAATGAGCATCATTTTCTGTCTTATACAAGCTAATTAGGGGAGAATTTATGTATAACGAAACACAGGCCCAAGAAAAGAAACACCTAACCAGTATCATTCAAAAGCTACAAGCAACCCATGCTTCATTAACGCGAAATATTGGTAAATACGAAGATGAAATCCAGCAAAGCAAAAATTACATTTGGGAGAACAAATCTGACCTTGACGGAGCGGAAAAAGCTTCCAATCGAATAATGATCCACCAGATGATTGACTCGGGCGAGCAGGATGTGCAACGGCTTCGGCAAATTGAACGACTGATTGTTTCCCCGTATTTTGGTCGGGTTGATTTTAAAGCCTCTGACCGCGAAAAGCATAATAACTGTTATATCGGGCTTCATACGTTCTCGGAAAGATCTGGCGAGGAAATCCTGATCCACGATTGGCGGGCCCCTATCTCCACACTTTTTTACGATTATGATAAAGGTCCGGCCAGCTATGAATCGCCTTCTGGACCGATATCTGGACAGATAGACGTCAAACGTCAGTACAAAATCCGTCAGGGTGCCATGGAATACATGATCGAAAGCGATGTTAACATCATTGATGATGTGCTGCAAAAGGAACTTAGCCAAAACGCGAACGACAAAATGAAAAATATCGTGGTCACGATTCAGCGTGAGCAGAACGCGATCATTCGTAACGCAACAGCCAAGACGTTGATTGTACAAGGCGTTGCTGGTTCAGGAAAAACATCAATCGCGCTTCATCGAGTCGCATTTCTCCTCTATAGAAACTCCGAGACCTTATCGTCAGACAACATGCTGATCATCTCCCCCAATAAGGTTTTCGCTGACTATATCTCAAACGTTCTGCCAGAATTGGGTGAGGAAAACATTCAAGAAATTGACATGATGGAAATAGCAGCCGAGTTACTTGAGGGCAAATTCGAATTTCAATCGTTCAGCGACCAAGTCAATCATCTGATTCTTCACACAAGCAAAAAGGATTTTGAGCGAATCCAATATAAGGCGACTGAAGATTTTCTACAGCAACTCCATCAGTATTTGCATGATGTGACAAAGTCGGGCTTTGTTCCTCAGGACCTTATAATCGATGGTCAGGACATCAAGGCAGACACGATCCGGGCAAGCTTCAACACGTTTGCAAACCTGCCGATTAGAGAACGGTTGGAGCAGGCGGCCAACGACCTGATCATCCGGATCAATATGTCGCACGAAGACCGTCTCAGTTCTGCCACCAGCCGAAAAATCAAGAGTGCAGTGATCAGAATGTTCCCTTTCAAGGATGAACTGGCACTGTATGCGAACTTCTACAAGCAACATGACAACAAACACATGCTTTCAATCAAGAAAGGTCATCCCATCCTTTTTGAGGACGTATTTCCGCTGATTTACACAAAGCTGCATTTTGAAAATGTCAAACAATATGAACGCATTGAACACTTGCTTGTCGATGAAATGCAAGATTATACTCCTGTTCAATATACGGTCCTTCAGAAGCTGTTCCCGTGCAAGAAGACTATTTTGGGTGACAGTAATCAATCAGTCAATCCGTATACTTCCTCGACGCTGGAAAAAATCAGGTCGATTTTTCCTGACTCTGAAACCGTCAAGCTCTGCAAAAGCTATCGTTCGACGATGGAGATCACTTCTTTGGCCCAGTCGATTTCTCGAAATGAGGATCTTGTTCCAGTCGAAAGACATGGTGAAGAACCTGGGTTCTATTTGCTGGAATCTGAAAAGGATGAGCATAAGCAGATCCGCAAGCTAATCAGGGCCCATCTTGATTCAGACTTCAAGTCGCTGGGAATTATCTGCAAGAGCATTGGTCAGGCTGAGCAGCTATACCAGGTTCTCTCAGAAAAATTTGATAGTCTGATTTACCTCGATTTCAACAGCCGCGAATATCGAGACGGAATTATCATCACATCCGCGCAGATGGCTAAGGGCCTGGAGTTTGATCAGGTTATTGTCCCGCATGTATCGCATCATGAGTATCATACGCAGTTGGATCGCAGTTTGCTCTATATCGCCTGCACTCGCGCGATGCACAAGCTCGATCTCACCTGCCATGGGAAAGTGACGGATTTTTTTGCTAAATGAATGTTATGCACTTTTTCAACAAAAAAGGAATAGCAAAGAGAATTTCCGAAGCAGGTAATTTCCCGTATGGCATAATTACACTGCTCATGTGCGCGCTGACGGTCTTTTTCTCCGGTCCCGGTCAAACATACTTCGTGTCCGTCTTTCTTGATCACTATATAGGGGACTTTGGCTGGTCTCGCAGTATGATTTCTGGTTTGTATTCTGCTGCGACCTTACTGTCAGGGTTATTGCTGTTTCTGGTAGGTAGACTGGCTGACAAATACGGTTCAAGAACGATTACCTTGATAGCTGCCTTGCTTTTAGGCATTTCCAGTTTTCTATCCAGTATGCTTGTATCCCCCATCATGTTATTTATCGTGTTCTTTATGGGAAGACTAAACGGTCAAGGCACGCTCTCGCTGATGCCTTCAACCATCATCCCACGCTGGTTCAATCGGAGACGTGCGTTGGCTTTCAGTTTGATGTCCCTTGGCAGCGTGGCCGGATCGGCGTTCATTCCACCGCTGAACAATCATCTGATCCTTATGTTTGGCTGGCGGACAACCTGGAAATTCTGGGCTTTTGCCATTTGGCTTGTGTTCATTCCATTGGCCTATTTGTTTCTTTTTAATGATCCGAAACAATTAAGATCTGCCAAGGCTGTCAACATGTCTGAAGTAGATAATGTGCCAAAACAGGATCAAAAGACAAAATTCGATCATGTCGTGAATTGGTCCTTGAGAGAAGCCATGCGAACTTTTGTGTTTTGGGCGATTATCATCATCCAGATGCTTAATCCCATGATTTCTACCGGGATTACCTTCCATTTCATGTCCATAATGAAGGATAAGGGAATTGTATCTGCAAATGTGCCTTTTTTACTTAGCATCATGGCCTTGACCAGTCTACCAGCCACGCTTCTCGCCGGAGTGATCCTAAACAAAGTGAAGACCATGTATGGTGGTATCCTATTTACCATATTTCTCAACCTAAGCATCATCTGTCTGCTGTTTGTAAGCAACATGCCCGGTGCTGTTTTTTTTGCTATTTTACAGGGGATTTCACAAGGGATTCAGGTGGTTTGGGGAGGCTTGGTCTGGCCAGATTACTTTGGCATGAAGAATCTTGGCAGTATCCGAGGCTTTGCGATGAGTACCGCTGTCATTTCATCGTCCATGGGGCCTTTGCTTTTTGGCGCCATTTTTGATTTGACCAGTTCTTATTCGCCAGTTTTAGTTGCTGCCGTTATCATGACACTGGTTGGATTGGTCCTGTCTATCGTGGCAAAGCCGCCTCATCAAAAAACGTTTAAGAATAATTTCTTATCATGATGCCTTGAGATGGACAGTATCTCAAAACATCCGAAAGCTACATACCGATTAAAATCGGATTATGCTAACCACAACTCAGATAAAGAACAACAAAATCAAAAGGCCAAAATAAATCCGGTACCAGCCAAATATTTATAGTCATACTTTTGTACATTTTGAACTAATAAATAGATTTCGAAAATTGATGTGATGAATGATCCCATCATGCTAATTAATAGAAAAAGTACTTCACTATCGGTAAATATGTAAAACCAAATATAACCAGTTTGACAAGACTGGCACCAAGCAGGACCAATACTGCAAGCAAAAATGGATATTCCGCAGCAATATACAGAATAATGAACCTGTTTTATCTGTTTGACATTAAGACGCCATCGAACGTCGCTTGATGAGATATTAACAGTGAAAAACATAGTGGCTTTGGTAACTAAAGCTACAGATGCAGAACGCTTCCTCCAACATGATCTAATTAAATTTGAAGTGCGTAACGAATAGCACATCAAAAATTGAATCATAAAATTATAATTTTAAGTATAGGGAGTAATTTTAGAGGAGGCGTTTTCGATTATGAATATGCAAAAAAGACATATCAATCGTGGCCTCGTTGCAATACTTATGGTTTTTGCAATGATTATCGTTGTATCGGTGCCTGCATTTGCAGCACCAATGGAGAAAGAAAATCCTTTTGTATGTCCTTCAGTCAGCTTGAACAATCCAAACGGTATGTGGGTGCTGGGAGATCATGGCGCCTATTATGTGATCGTTCCGACCAAGGGTAAACAAGTTGATGAGATGGGTCAACCGTTGAAGGTATTTGTCAACATTCCAGCGAAAGCGATGGATCAGGCCCAAGTTGCCGCCGGGAAATCGCTTTATAAAAAGTATCCTTCATATCCATATTTTGTCAGCGGTCCGGATATGAATATGATCGTGCTTCTTGAAGAAGGTTTAAAATGGTTACCGGGTGCTCCTGAGACCTGGATGGAAAACGATGTCTTGGGTGTTATGGACATGATGGATGGAAGCTACATGGTCCATAATATGGGCAACATGATGGATATGATGATGGATCCAGAAGGGTTCATGATGGGCGATTATGATAAAGGAATGCTTACCATCGATGCCCCTATTCCGCTTTATAGTGCTGTATTCTGGTAATCAAGCTGTAGCAGGCTCGAATAGATGCAGATTATTTGGTAACTAATGTTTAGAACTCCCTATTTTTACCTTAACATTTGGAAAATACTGAGATTGATCGTCATTCTCAGTATTTTTCTGCTTTGAGTTGATCAAAAGTATTGATGCCTGATGGTGTTCTCAAATGAACAGCTGCAAATTGTGCAGCCTCAGTCACAATCGGGTGTTCAATAGCGAGATCGCTATAAAGATATTCACCTCGAAAAGCGCCGACTGTTCGTGATAAGATCTCGCACCCGAAATGAACGGCACAATTCTCTAATTCGTTGGCGTCCCAGATATCCGTCTGACTCGTTTGAATGGCGGATTGATAGGATGTCAAAAAGCATGCCATAAACGAGCGAAAAGCCAAAGCAACTATTTCATCAGGAGCTCGATGCTGATGCATCCATAAATGCGCACACAAATGGCCGACATCTTGAAATGGCCGACCAAAATGAGCAAGTTCCCAATCAAAAATCCGTAATCCCTGATCAGTTACAATGATCGATGCCGGCCATAAATCGCCCATGATCAGGCAACGCCCCGGTTGCAGTAAACCAGTGCCTAAATTCATCGCAATGTGGCCAAGCTCTGCTGCATCTGAAAGTCTTGCATCTCGGGCATATTTTTCAATTTGGCTGTACTGAAATTCCAGCCGTGTTTTCTGAACTGAAATATTATCAAATTCACTTGCATAGCTTGCCTGACAGAAACTCAAACGGTGCACATCACCGATGAATTGACCTAAAACATGTCCTGCCTGGCAAACTTCATGTGATGAATGATGTTTCCAAAGCCATTCACTCAAGTTTGGCCATGTGCCAAGATCCTCCATGATGATCAACTGTCGATCCGAATCTACCGTATAAATATGAGGAGGACGAATTCCAGATGCTGCAACAGCAGCCATTGATCCTCCGGATTCGAAAAGATTCATCGCTTTTGCTTCTATTAAAATACGCGACGGATCCAGATAAACAGTCGGAGCAGATGCGATATATGACGGCGCCCATTTGATGATAACTGATTTGAAGAGGTCTGACTCTTGAATAGTTATTCGCCAGACGAAATTCAGTAAACCGCCTGACAACGGCTGTGCTCGAGTAATCTGAAAACCAGGAAGATGCTCCGCAACTGATTCAGATACAAACGATGGTAACTGATAATTACCGTCATGACCTGGCAATTCTGTGTTTTCCATAGCTCAATCCCCGTTTGATTTCCCCTTGAATCTTTGCAAAAGATTATATCGTAATCTACTATATATAATACACTAATGGATATGCAATCCTTTTTTAAAGATGTCAGCAACTTATAACGATAAATTCGAAAGGTAACGTGCGGGACATTGACTGTTGATTGGTGATGCTACAATTAAAAAAGTACGAATTAAACAGTACTAAGAGGGGATGAAATTCTATGAAATTGAAAATATTATTACTGCTTATCACGTTTGTGACTGCCATGAGCTTTTTGGCGAGTTGCAGTCCTGCTTCATCGACAACAACATCTGTTGACGTTGTTTCTTCTGCATCAGTTGTAGACAATGCTGAAAAGTTTGAAAAAGCGATCTCAAAGGATGGAACATGGATCATAGCATTAACCAAGGACCTGACAATCGACAAGGAGTTGGTTGTGGACGGTGATTTTAAAAATGGAAAGACCGATGCCGCCGGCAATGAACTGCTGCAGCGCAAAATTGCCCTATATACCCAAGATGCTGATCGTAATATTACAGCCCGCTTTACACTGACCGTTAAAAAGCTGACCATAAACAGTGCTAATGCCAGCATTCAACACGGAACCTTTATAGGCGACCTTTACGTGAATGTTGAAGATTTCCAGCTTATCGACGCAACAGTCGATGGCAATGTTTATTTCCTCAACGAGGAGATAAAAAGTTCTTTTACGATGGATGAAGCCAGTAAAATTACTGGTGTTCAAGAAATCAAGGCTGACTAAATATTTGCTAACTCTAGTACAATCGGCCTGGCCAGAATTTACTGAGGATATGAAATCACTGGTATTGTTCTTCGCAATGTTACTGGAAAGGAACCTTTACATGAATAGAGATGATCACAACAGAATAATTGAGGCAAGCAATGTTCCTGAAATTTTTCAACGTATACGACTACATCCATTTCATCCGTTAAATGATGAGCAATCGTTGACGATTGATCAGTATCATAACACAGCCGGCATTGTCGATCTGGATAACGAAGACTGGAGTATGCGTCTGTTAGCTATTCGTGACCTTGTGCGTGCAGGAACAGAATCCACCAGTCAGATAATCAACGGGTTATTTGACGATTCCATTCATGTGCGTCAGTTAAGTGCCATGGCTCTTGGTATTCTTAGAGCTAAAACAGCGGTCTCTGAATTGGAACGAGTGGTTTCTGAGGATGTGAATGCCATGGTCAGATCCCAAGCGCTCATTTCATTAGGTCAAATGGAATCGGAACAATCACTTGAGCTGATTCGTAAAAGGCAGAAAATAGATCCATCTCGTGATGTACGGCATCAATGTGAACTGTCTATTGACCAGATTGAGAAAAAAATGGGCGCTACCGAAAAACTTCTATCGGCTTATTTGTCAATAGATGCCTCAGCATTTAAGTCTGTCAGAGTTGGGGAACTAGCACCTGGTTTTGAATTGGATGACACAGAAGGTAATAGATGGACATTAGACCAGTTCCAGAATAAGCGCTGGGTTGTACTGATCTGGATATTTGCCGATTGGTGTCCAGTATGCCATGGAGAGTTTCATGATTTGATTGAACAGCGAGAGCAGTTTGAGAAAGCTGGCATTCAAGTTTTTACAGTCGAAATCCATGATACTTATCGTGGACGTGTAATGGTTGGTCAGGAGTTGGAACCGGAATACTGGTTTGCCAAAGAATCATTTAAGCAGGCATATACGGACAAGATCTGGTGGCCACACCTGCTGGATCGCGCAGGTGTTTATGCTTCGATCTATGGTGCGGATCCATATGCTTTTTGTGTTCATGGAGAATATATCAACAGGCCGAGTACAGTGATTATCGATAACCAGGGAAAGGTCCGATTGGCTTATTCTGGCAGATATTGGGGTGATCGTCCAACGATTGACCAAACGATTCAAATGATAAAATCAGATGAATTCACTTTTGATTCACCTGAGCGTAAAGATAAAAAATAAACAAAAGATATCCAGCGTTGACTGAAGAAAGCATGACCATAACAGTGCTAGTACTGGTATTCGATATGAGACTTATACAGGAAGGGAACATTTTCTATGTTGCTAAAAAAGCATTCAGCCTTAGTTAAACTGACTGTTTTCTTGTTGTTGGTTCTTATGGTCGCTGTCAGTCCGCTCAGAAAATATTTGACTATCGAAACCATGACTGCTTTCATCAATCAATTCAGAGCCAATCCATATGCAGCACTCATCTATCTTTCTATTTATGTCGCCGGCGTTGTGCTGGCTGTCCCCGGTACCGCCCTGACCATACTGGCCGCACCGCTCTTCGGCTTCTGGACCGGACTATTGCTGGTTATTCTGGGTTCCAATCTTGGCTGCCAAATTACTTTTTTTGCATCTCGTTACCTGGGGAAAGACATAATCCAAAAATGGATTAAACCGGGTTCGTTTCTGGAAAAAGCATCAGTCAAAATTGAGAGGACCGGCTTGCTCTTTATGCTCTATATCAGATTGCTGCCGCTTTTTCCGTTTAATGTCATCAATTACCTTTCAGGACTGACAACCATCAAATATCGTGATTACACACTGGCTACATTTTTGGGTATGCTGCCTGGTACGCTTATGTATGTGTATCTTTCTCATACGGCAACAGATGTCAAAAATAATCCCTATGGATTTATCGTGTCGGTCATTATTTTACTGGTTTTTTCTGCTGGTGTTATTTTCTTCAAGAAGAGATACAACCAGAAAGAACAGAGTAGTCATCAAGAAGCAGATGGCTCTGGATGACCGAAGTACATCTGAATTCGATCAAACCTCGAAAAGCACGTTTGCTGAAGGCAAACAAGGAAAACAAGGAGAAATAACATGATACACTATGATTTGGTTGTTGTTGGCAGCGGCGTTGGCCTTTCTGTTCTTGAAGCGGCTTTACAGGCAGGCT